>NZ_FNPM01000010.1:0-217976 GCF_900107295.1 Variovorax sp. YR266 | reverse complement strand
CTGATCGCGGAGGTGGGCAGCGGGGGCACGAACAGTGCGGGGCAGAGCCAGTACATCTACCTGCCGACGGGCAATGGGCCGATGCCGGTTGCGGCTGTCGTCAATGGCAGCACCTATGCGGTGCACAGCGATCACCTGAACACGCCACGCAGGCTGACCAACGCAGATGGGCAAGCGGTTTGGCAATGGGGCTACAGCGCCTTCGGTGAAGACAAGCCCACGACAGCAAAGAACCGCTTCGCCAATCTTGAGACAACAACCAACCCGGGCACCACGAGCATCTCGGAGGTGAAGTTCAACCTGAGGTATCCGGGGCAGTATGCGGATGAGGAGTCGGGCCTCAACTACAACTACTTCAGAAGCTACGACACGAGGACGGGACGGTATAGCCAGCCGGATCCGATTGGGCTGGATGGTGGGTGGAATCGGTTTGGGTATGTATATGCGAATCCGCTGAGCTTCACGGATCCGCTTGGCCTAGATCCAAAGTATGAGAAGCCGCCAAATCCGAACAAGAGGCCCCCCCCGGATCATCGTATTCCGGGTTCTGAGCGCGAGCGGAACGTGGGCCATCCAGACGGAGAAGAGCATAGTAAAAACTCGAAGAAGCAGCGTGCCTCTGGGTTGAAGGGCGCCCGCGGTGCAAGAGGCGTCGGTGGCTTGCTGCTATGGGACATCATCAACGAAATCTGCGATGAGACTCCAGGGGTCGGAGGTTGTGAGGTCATCAAGCCACCCCCACCGCCACCGAATGAACAGTTATGTTTGAAGGAAGGCAATGGTGACGACACCGAAAGAAAAATCTTTTGACTTGGTCCACGGCCTCTTGAAGACGGGAAAGGCTAGACAAGTGCGCAGATGCCTTGTTGATGCACGAACGGGACGCCTGCGACAGGCCTACGCTTGGGATGCCAATCACGCTTGGTATTGCGTGGGCAATGCGGAGTTCGACCTTGAGAACTATGGGGAAGCGGTGGCAGCATATCGGCGAGCCTACAAAGCGGATCCGCACGACGCACAAAGTCTTTGGGCGATCGGGAATTGCTACGATGCAATGAAGAGGCCCAAGCTCGCTGAGCGGGTTCTTCGCAAGGCGTTGCAGTTGGAAGGTGTTCGAAGCAAAGACGAGGCTGCACTCTTGGTCAATCTGGGAAACGCATTGTTTGACCAGAAGCGCTTTCTGGAAGCTGCTGCTGCGTACTTTCCAGTCAGTGGGCGTCGAGATCAGTTGGGGCGTAAGGCTCGCCTGAACTTCAAAACGGCAAGTGAAATGGCAAGTCGGTGAGCACGCGGCGGCTGCTCAACTCCTTCCTTCTCAGACGAGACGGAAATGATTGGCTTTTCTCTCTACTGGACTACCATCAAGTGGGGTATCAACTTCCTCCAAGGGGTTGACTTGGTTTGGTGGCACTGGCGTGGTAGGCGCGGGCCAAATCAGCATCAACGATTCGGGGCAGCTTCAAGGCACAAGAGGAGGCGCACGCGGGCAATTAGGTGCAGGTGCCGGAGCCGGCTTTACCCAATGCACGCAAAGAACTTGGTGCGTCAGGAGATGAACATGAAACACGGAGTTGGATTTCTCGCTGTACTCGCGCTCTTTGGAGTGCTCATCCTGTTGTTTATTTTGTTGTACCGAAGGCTCTATGCAGGAAAGCCGCAAGCGGGGCTTCATCTTCAGGCGCTTGGCGTTAGCTTGGCTTGGCTTGGCGGCGTACTTGCCTTTACGATGGACCTTGTCGAACTCGCTTCTGGTTTGGCCTTTCTCGGTTTTGTGATAGGCATCTTTGGCTTGTTCTTGCACACACGCCCGGCGCGCGAGAGCGAGCCCTAATGGTTGGATCTGCCAGTGAGGCAAGGAGCAGCATCCCACTCCTGCTTCTTTGCTGTACTCGGGCGAAACAGATTGGGTAGATGGTCATGGTCGGATTGATTTCTGTCTTATTGCTTCTCCCTTCAGCTATCTCTCTCGGATTTCTCGCCTATTTTTGCGTCCGATGGATGATCCTCAAGAGAAAGAAAAAATACACAGCCGTCGATCATGCGAAGGACTTCCTTGGAGTATTCGCTACGGTCGTTCCAAAGCTGCTGAACGAAGAGGAAAGGCGCCTGATGCGTGGGATTGTGCTCAGCATGGCGTCTCTCATTGTTTGCTCCAGCTTTGTGATTCTGGGCGTAAGGCAATTCCAATAACCTGCAGCCGACGCTAAGTCACCCAGCCCAGCACCGCACTGCGCCCTTCCAGGTTATGCAATCAATTCCACGTCAGCCGGTCGATCGCAACGGAGCAGTTGTGCGCGTGGGGTCGCGGGTCCGGGTTCTTGGCCTCTCAGGTGAATGACTCGACCAACTGCCTCAAGAGGAGAGCGAGCGAGTTGTTCGGCCTCTTGTAGCCGAGCATCGACAACCTTGAAGGAGTTCATCTGGCACCTCCGCCACTCAGGGCAACACGTAGCGACTGCATCGCGGAATCGGCCGTTTCAATCCGCCGCTGCAGTTCCTCATTGACCACCAGCACCAGCGCGCTGAGTTCGGTGCGGGTCGGATACACCTCTTCCGTATCGTTCACACCCTGCGGAACGATGAGCTTTTCGAGACACGCGTAGGCACGATGCACAGCGTGAAGGCTGTCGATGTCATCGCATGCCTGCAGCGCAAGCGATTCAACGCTGGCGGCTTCAGAAGATTCGGGAAATGAGTGAACGCGCGCGGACGCGCGAGCGGATGCAGCCATGAATGGCCTCCAAGGGTTTCGGTTTGCTGAAACCGACGCACTCAACGCCAATTGAGGGCGGCAGCTCGACGGGTTGGCGTACCGGGAAACCACTTGCGTGAAACCGGCCGGGCTCGCGCCCGCCCATCGAGCCGCCAAAACTGGAGGCACGAACGACAAAGCCGCAGACCCTGCGGGGTGACTGCGGCTTTCGTCGCAGTGATTTCAGCGGGACGCCAATCCCGATCACGCCTGTTTTTGACATGACGGGCGCAGTATAGCCACGCAGACATCTGCGATCGAAACGAGCGCGATGCCCCTATGGCCCGCAGTTCCAACCCAAATGCCGGGTGGAACCTCCTCATTTCAGCCCGTTGAGTGAAACCCTTCGTCCCACAGCGCAGGCCATGGAAAGGCTTCCTCATACTGCATGGCCAATGCCAGCAGTTCGGTATCGTGGCCGGCCGATGCGACCAGCTGGATGCCGGTCGGCAGGCCCTCTGCATGCGCGCTTGGCAATGCAATGGCCGGCAAGCCCGCGGCATTGGCGAAGGCGGTGAAGACGGCATGTCCGCGCGGGCCGACTTCCGTGTCCGCTATCCGCTCGGGGTGGCTCTGCTCGCAGGGCCAGGGCAGGGCGGCCGTCGCCGGGGTGAGGATGAAGTCGTAGCGGGCGAAGACGACTTCCATCTGTCGCTCGAGCTCGCGCACTTCCGCCAGCACGTCGAACAGGCCGGACGCATCGAGCTTCAGGGCGGCGTCGAAATTCGCCTGCGCGACCGCGCCGCAGCGTGAGAGATCCGGGTGAACGCCCTCGGGCAATCCGAACTCGGGCCATTGCCATGCGCGCTGGAGCATCCAGGCGAGCCCTGCATTGGAAAGCGTCGGCCACAGCGCGTTGATCGCCTCCGACCAGTTCACCTGCTGCTGTGCTTCGTCCACCGCATGCCCCAACGCGGCAAAACCCTCGGCCGCGCGACGCACCGACGCGGCGATGCGAGGGTCGACGGCATGGGTGCCGAAGCGGGGCACGAAAAGAATGCGAGACGGCGAGGGCTGGCCGGCCTCCAGGCGCGACCCTGCGATCGCCTCCGTCAGATGCTGTACGTCTTTCACGCAGCGACCGATTCCGCCGGCCACTTCGTAGTCGAGGAATATCTCTGGCAAGCCGCGTTCCCTGCGCACGAGGCCACGCGAAGGCTTGAACCCCACGAGACCGCAATGCGATGCAGGCCGTCGGATGGAGCCGCCGCCATCGGTAGCCAGGGCCAGTGGTCCCAAGCCCGCCGCGACCGCCGCCGCAGCACCGCCCGACGATCCGCCCGGCGTCAGCGCGGTGTCCCAGGGGTTGCGGGTCGTGCCGTGCAGGGCGTTGGAGGTGTAGCCCTGCATCGCGAATTCAGGCAGGTTCGATTTGCCGAACAGCACGGCGCCCGCCGCACGCAGGCGCGCCACGGGCAGCTCGTCGTGCGATGCGACAAAGCCCTGCAGCAGCCTGCTTCCCCACGACGTGGGAAGACCCGCGACGTGCATGTTGTCCTTGACGCTCATTGGCACGCCGTCGAGCGGGCCCAGCGGCTGGCCGGTGGCCCAGCGTGCCGCGCTGGACGCCGCCGCGCGCCGTGCGCCTTCCCGGTCGAGTGCCACGAAGGCGTTGAGCGAGGGCTCGCAAACCTCGGTGCGTGCCAGGCACGCCTGCAGCGCGTCGAGGGGTGTGAACAACTGCTTTGCGTACCCGGCAGTCAACAGCGCCGCACTGAGGCGCCATGGCTCGTTCATGTCGTGGGCGCGCCTTACTGCGGCAAATCGCCGGCGGGGCGGCCCAGCCACTTGACGGCCAGCTTGTCGAGTTCGCCGCTCTTCTTCGCATCGAGCAAGATCTCGTTGACCTTGAGCCGCAGCGCGTCCTCTCCCTTGGCCACACCGACGAAGTTCGGGGAATCCTTCAGCACGAACTTGAGCTCGCTTCCAAGTTGCGGGTTCTTCGCCATCATGGTGCTCGCCACCTGGGCGCTGGTTGCCACCAGCTGCGTCTGTCCGGCGACAAAGGCCGAGATGGTCGCGTTGTTGTCCTCGAAGCGGCGCAACTCCACGGAGGCCGGCGCCACCTTGGTGAGTTCCGCGTCGTCCACGGAGCCGCGCGTGACGGAGATGGATTTGCCCGCGAGCTCAGCCGGCGCTTTCACGGACAGCGTCTTCGGGCCGAACACGGCGATGAAGAAGGGCGAGTAGGCCACCGTGAAGTCGATGACTTTCTCGCGCTCCGGGTTCTTGCCCAGCGTCGAGATCACGAGGTCGGCCTTCTTGGTCTGCAGATAAGGGATGCGGTTCGCCGTCGAGACCGGAATCAATTCGACCTTGGCGCCGAGCTTGCCGGCGATCAGCCGCGCGACTTCGATGTCCAGCCCCTGGGGCGCCATGTCCGGGCCGACCGAGCCGTAGGGCGGAAAGTCGGTGGGAATCGCGATCCGGACCGTCTTGCTCTTCGTGATCGTGTCCAGCGCGTTCTGTGCGTGCGAGGCGCCGGCTGCGAGAAAGGTGAGGGCGGCTGCGAGGCCGAGGGAAAGGTGGCGTTTGCTGAACATGATGGCGTGCTCCGAGGTTGGGATGGGCGTTGAGAAGAAGTCGGCAGGGAAATCGGGGGGCGCGTGGCAGGGGATGCTTCACCGGGGCGCAGACAGCGGCGTGAGCGCGAGCCGCAGCTCGGCCAACGGGTCGGGCGTCTGGTCAGCGGGCACCCGCAGCTTGAGTTGCCAGGTCGACAGGTGGGCGAAGACGCGTTGTTCGGCCAGGGCCATGTCGCCGGCTTCCAGCGCCTCGACGATGGCGCTGTGCTCGCTGAAGGAGTGCGCAGCCTCGTCTTCCGACTGGTAGCGCAAGGCGATCAGCATCGTGCGTGCGGTGAGGTCGCGAACCGTGGCCGCGAGCACGCTGTTCCCCAGGCATTCGGCCAGGCAGACGTGAAAGTCTCCCAGCAGGAAGCTGCGCGCTCCCACATCGGTGCCTTCGACCGCTTCGCGCTGACGCTTCAGGTGCGTGCGCAGCCGCTGCAGCGCCTTGGAGGCCGGAGGCTTGCTGCACCGGATGAGGCCGGTCTCGATCACGAGGCGCGCGTCGAAAGCGGCCTGGGCTTCCTCCAGCGACAGCTCGACCAGGTACCACCCGCGACGCGCGCTGGCCTTCACCATGCCGCGAACCGACAAGGTGGTGAGCGCCTCGCGCACCACCGCGCGCGGTGCATCGAAGAGGTCGCACAGTTGCTGTTCGCCGAGGCGGGCACCCGGTGCGAGCTTCTTGGCGAGGACGGCCTCGACGATGCGCTCGCTGATGTCGGTGGAAGATGGCATGCGTCTGATCAAGCAGATCTCGTGCCATCTGATTAATCAGTTTGATGCACCAGTTTGGATCTTCATGCGATCCGGGTCCTTTGCATCACCTTCGAATCAGGGCCGCAACCCCTGCGTGACCCGCAACATATTCCCCACAGCCTCCCCAAACCGAGGCTCCAGAAACGCCCCCAGATTCGGCATCAACAGCTGCATCATGAAAATCCCCGCCAGCAGCGTCAGCGGAAAGCCCACTGCGAAGATGCTGAACTGCGGCGATGCCCGGTTCAGGATGCCCATGGCCAGGTTCAGCGTAAGCAGCGCGGTAATCAGCGGCAGCGCCAGCATCAGCCCGCTGGCAAAGATGTCGCCTCCGGCCAGCACCAGGAACATCCACCCACCAGACGCAAGCGGCGCATCTGCAATAGGCAGTGTGTGAAAGCTCTCAGCCAGTGCATTCACCATCAGCAGATGCCCGTCGAGCGCCAGGAAGATCAGCATCGCCAGCATGTTCAGCAGGCGCGACACCACCATGGTGCTGCCGTGGCTCATCGGGTCGAAGAACGATGCGAACGACAAGCCCATCTGCAGGCCGATGTATTCGCCCGCGGCCAGCACGGCGGTGAACACGAGCCGCACCGTGAAGCCCATGGCCACGCCGATCAGCACCTGCTGCACGATGATCCACACGCCGCCGGCGGACACCACCGGCACCGTGGGCAACGCCCCGATGGTGGGCGAGATCACGAAGGCCAGCATGGCGGCAATGGCCACTTTCACGGGCCGTGGCACCCACGCTTCGCCGAAGATCGGCGCGGTGCTCACCAGTGCGAGCATGCGCACAAAGGGCCAGAGGAAAGCCACCATCCAGCCCTCGAGCTGGGCCGAGGTGACCGAGATGATCGACGGGGTCACGTCACCTCAAATCACGTCACGCCAGCATTTGCGGAATGCCGGCGAACAGCGCGCGGATGTAGTCGAGCATGCGGTCGAGCATCCATGGACCTGCGATCACCAGCGTGGCGAACACGGCCAGCAGCTTGGGAATGAAGGACAGCGTGGCTTCGTTGATCTGCGTGGCGGCCTGGAAGATGCTCACGATCAGGCCGATGACCAGCGCCACCAGCAGCAGCGGCGCGCCGATGAGCAGCGAGATCTCCATGGCCCGGTAGCCCATGGTCATGACGGATTCGGGATTCATCTCTGCGTACCTAGAGGTAGAAGCTTTGCGCGAGCGCGCCTATCAGCAGTTGCCAGCCGTCGGCCAGAACGAAGAGCATCAGCTTGAAGGGCAGCGCAATGGAAGCAGGCGGCACCATCATCATGCCCATGGACATCAGCACGCTGGCCACCACGAGGTCGATGATGAGAAACGGTATGAAGATGGTGAAGCCGATCTGGAACGCGGTCTTCAGCTCGCTGATGACGAAGGAGGGCAGCAGTATGCGCAGCGGCACGTCTTCGGGGCCTTGCATCTCAGGCACCTTGGCGAGCCGGGCGAACAGGGCCAGGTCGTTCTCGCGGGTCTGCTTGAGCATGAAGGTCTTGAAGGGCGCAATGCCGCGCTCCAGCGCGGTGTCGACGCTGATCTTGTTCTCGGAGAAGGGCTTGTAGGCCTCGTTGTAGGCCTTGTCGAGCACCGGTGACATCACGAAGAAGGTGAGGAAGAGCGACAGCCCCACCAGAATCTGGTTGGGCGGCGAGGTCTGCGTGCCGATGGCGGTGCGCAGCAGGCCCAGCACGATGAGGATGCGCGTGAAGCTGGTCATCGACAGCAGCAGCGCGGGCAGGAAGGTGAGCGAGGTCAGCAGCACCATGGTCTGCACGCTCAGCGACCAGGTCTGGCTGCCGCCGGGGCCGGGCGTGCTGGTGATGCCGGGCAGGCCCTGCGTCCATGCAACGGCGGGCAGCAGCGTGGCGGCGAGCAACAGCAGCGCGGCGCGCATGCCGCGGCGCAATGCGGGGTTCTTCATGGGGCAGGACGATGCGGCTTGCCCGAGAGGGCTTCACGCAGCTTGCGGGCAAAGAGTTCGACAGGTGTGGGTGCGACCGATGGCGACGCGGAGGCTGCAGCAGCCGCATGGGCCTGTGCCGGCAGCGTGTGCAGCGTGTTGACCTGGCTCGGCGTGACGCCCAGCACCAGCCAGGTGTCGCCCACTTCCACCACGACCACGCGCTCGCGCTGGCCGACTGCGGCGCTCGACACCACCTTCACCAGTTGGCCGCTGCCCAGGCGCTGGAGGCCGAAGCGCCGCGCCAGCCAGGCGCACAGAAAAATCAGGCCGACCACCGCCGCCATGCCGAAGCCGGCCTGCAGCAGGCCCGATGCGCCAACGGCAGCCGGAGCCACGTCGTGAACGGGCGTGGGCACGGTGGGAAGGCTCATGCGCGCGCGAGCTTCTGCATGCGCTCGGAGGGCGTGACGATGTCGGTCAGGCGAATGCCGTACTTCTCGTTCACCACAACCACTTCGCCTTGCGCAATGAGGTAGCCGTTGATCAGCACGTCCAGCGGTTGGCCGGCCAGGCCGTCGAGCTCCACCACCGAGCCCTGCGACAGCTGCAGCAGGTTCTTGATGGTGATGCGCGTGCGGCCGATCTCGGCGGTGAGCTGCACCGGCACGTCGAGCACGCGCGCAATGTCGACCGGCGTGGAGGACGAGTGCGCGGGAGCCGGCGCGTCCTGGATCTGCTGGAAGACCTGCGCGGTGGCTGGCGCGAATGTGGGTGCGGGGGCGGGTTCGGATGCGGCAGGGGCCGAGGCGGCCGTCTGCTCGGCCAGGGCGCTGGCCCAATCGTCCGCGTCGCTGCTGCCGGAAGAGGTGTTGTCAGTCATGGTCGTTCTTCAAATCGCTGTCTTGGTGGGAGATCATGTGTTGCACGCGCAGCGCATAGCGCTCGTTGGAGGTGCCGTAGCCGCACTCCATCACCGGCACGCCGCCGACCTTGGCGACGACCGTCTCGGGCAGCTCGATGGGAATCACGTCGCCGATCTGCAGCTTCATCACTTCGCCCAGCGTCGATGGCATGGTCACGAAGTCGGCCACCAGCTCGACGTCGGCGGCCTGCATCTGGCGCGACATCTGCTTGACCCAGCGCTTGTCGACCTCGACCTCGTCCTGGATCGGGTTGGACAGCAGGTCGCGGATCGGCTCGATCATCGAGTAGGGAATGCACACGTGCAGGAAGCCGCCGACGGGGCCGAACTCGATCTGCAGCGTGGTGTTGATCACCACCTCGTTGGGCGCGACGATGTTGGCGAGCTTGCCGTGCATCTCGGCGCGCACGTAGTCGAAGTCCAGCGGAAACACCGGCTGCCATGCGTCGCCATAGCACTGTAGCGACAGGTCGAGCAGGCGCTTGATGATGCGCTGCTCGGTGCGCGTGAAGTCGCGGCCTTCCACGCGCACGTGGTAGCGGCCGTCGCTGCCGAACAGGTTGTCCACCACGAGAAACACCAGCTTCGGGTCGAACACGAAGAGGGCGGTGCCGCGCAGCGGCTTCATGTGGATCATGTTGATGTTCGCGGGCACCGGCAGGTGCCGCACGAACTCGCCGTACTGCTGGATCTGCACCGGCCCCACCGAGATGTCGGGGCTGCGGCGCATGAAGTTCAGCAGCGCGCCGCGCAGGCCGCGCGCAAAGCGGTCGTTGATGACCTCCAGCGTGTGCATGCGGTTGCGCACCACGCGGTCGGGCGCGCCGAGGTCGTAGGCCGGCAGGCCGTCCTTCGGCGGTGCGGGGGAGGCCGCCTGGTCGAGGTCTCCGCCGGTGACGCCTTGCAGAAGCGCATCGACCTCGTCCTGGGAGAGCACCTGTTCATACGCCATGGATCGCTTGTCCGAAGGAAGAGGTGGTCACTGCACGACGAACGTGTTGAAGGAGACGCTGGAGATGCCCAGTTCGGGCGTGTCCGGGGCCAGCGGGGTGCTCAGCGCCTTGCGGATCTCCTCGGCCAGCTTGGCCTTGTCTTCTGGCGCCACCACCGATTCGGGCGCGCGGTTCGACAGCAGGAGCAGCAGGCGGCTGCGCACCTCGGGCATGAACTCGACGAGCTGCGCCTTGGTCTGCTCGTCGCGCACGCGCAGTGCCATGCCGATCTGCAGGAAGCGGCCGCGGCCTTCCGACTGCAGGTTGACGGTCAGCGGCTCGAGCGTCAGGAAGATGGGCTTCTCGGGCGTCGGCGCCTTGGCCGTTTCGGTGGAGGCGGCGCCCATGAAGCGGGGCAGGAAGACATACGCGGCCGCGCCGCCGGCAGCGATCAGGCCGACGGCGATCACGATTCCGATCAGCAGCTTCGAGGAGCGGCGGGGGGCCAGCGTTGCGGAGATGGCCGGTGCGACAGTTGCGGCGGGTGATGAGGTAGCCATGGTTAAGCGGTTTTTCTTGTCCGATCTATTCTTTGCGAAGTCCCTCGTGGACGAACGGCCGAACAAGCGCACAAAGGCGTTTCATATCCGTTCATTGCGGGGCGCCGCATAGGGCGCCGTCGCGGGCGGGGGGCGAATGTGTTGCCAGGGCTCAGGCGAAGGTGTCCACCCCGGCTGCGTTGTTGGAAGCACCCGCGCGCACGGCGGCGAGGGGCGCAATTGCCGGAGCGCTTGCCGTGGTGCGGCCTGTGCCGGGGTAAGGGGAGGCCGCCTGCTGCCGCGCGGCGTTCTGCTGCTGTTGCTGGCTTTGCTGCTGTGCGAAGGCGGCGTCGTTGCCGAAGGGCTGGCGGGTTTCCGCGCCGACCGAGGTCTGGCCCAGCGTGATGCCCTGCTCCGACAGCGAAGTGCGCAGCTGCGGCAGCGCGGCCTCGATGGCCTTGCGCACGCTCTCATGGGCCGACACGAACATGGCCTGCGCCTGGTTGTCGCCCATCGACAGCGTCACCTTGAGTGGGCCGAGACCGGCTGGGTTCAGGTTGAGTTCGGCCGTGTGATTGCCGCTGGTGCTCATGCGCGCCAGCTGCTGGCCGAGGGCCGGCGCCCATTTGTCGCTGCCGACTTCGGGGGCGATGGTGTGCACGGGGGCGCGTGTGGCGGCCGTGTCGTTCGCGCTGTCTGATGAAGCGGTTGCTATTGCGGCGGGCTGCTGGAGCGCGATGGGTGCCACGGGTGGCTGGGCGTCCGTGTCGCTGGCGGTCGCGGCTGCCACTGCTGCAATGGGCGCGGCCTTGGCTTGCGTATCGTCGGCCGCTTCGGGTTGCTGCGCGGCGCTGGCCAGTTGCTCGGCGGTGGTGGCGCTCACGGGGGCGCGCGATGCGGCGCTGCGGCCGGTCGCGGCGGTGCCGATCGGCGAACCGGCGGGAGCGGATGCGGGCTTCGCGATGCCGACGGACATGGTCTGTGCCGCGATGGCGGCGCGGGCGAGTTCGTGCAGCGAGGCGGCTGGCGCGGTGTCGGCCTGGAGTTGCGCAGCCTGGGTGGCGGGCAGTGCGGCCGTCGCGGGTTTCGTAGCGGCATCTTTCGAGACCACAGCGGCTTCGGGTGCGGCCGATGCATCGGGGACGGCTGCATCAGCGCCAAGCGTCTTCGCGGCAGCGGCCTGCAGGGCCGGGTCCAGCGGAATGTCTGCCGCCGCACCGGCGGGCGCTGTTGCGGCGGTGGCGTCGGCCGCGCCTTCACCCTGTTGCTGTTGAGCAGAGCGCCCCGCGAGCGTCAGCGCATGCAGCGGCGTGTGCGCCGTCCCGAGAAAGGCGAGGTTCGGATCGGCGGGCAGCGCGTCTTCTTTCTTCGTGTCTTCATCCGCGCCGCGCTTGCGCACGGGCTTGCGGTCGATGGCGGCGACATCCTGTGCGCCGTCTTTCGGCGCCGCGTCGCCGTGGCTGCCGTTGTTCGCGCGCGAACGCTCCAGCGCCGCGCCAAAGCTGCGGCCCTGGTCTTCGTCCGCGCCGCGGTTGCGCACGCCGGTCTGCGCGGCAGGCTGGCTGGTGGCGTTCGTCATGACGGGGGGCGTGATCATGGGAGTCATGTCGGTTCCTGCGTGAAGATCAAAGAGTCGGGTGCGAGGCGCGGTCGAAGAACTTGCGCGCCGCGCGCTCGTCGCTGTCGCGCTGCTCGCGCTTGGCCTCGGCCATCATTTCCTGCATGCGCACGCGCTCGGCCAGCGTGTCGAAGGAGCTCAGGCGGCGCTTTTGCTGCTGCCAGTCGGTGCGGCCGGTGTCGAGCCGGGTCTCGGTCTGCGCCGCGATGGCGCGCTGCTGCTCGATGGCACCGTCCAGCGTGCCCAGAAAGTTGCGGTAGTTGCGCCACTGAGAAGAAGGCAGGCCGTCGCGCATCAACGCGTCGAGCTGGTCGTGATAGTCCTGCCGGTACTGCAGCAGCAGTTCGAGCTTCTGGCTGGCGTTGAGGTGCGCGTTCTGCAGCGCACCCAGGCGCCGCGCGGCGTCGTCGGTCTGCGTGTGCGCCAGGTCGATCAGCATGCCGAGAGGGAGCTTGCGTGTCATTTCGTGAATCTCTGCGGTGTTGTTGTCGTGGATGCGCGCTGCTCGGTCGCGAACAGGCTCTCGAGGTGCCCGATCGATTCGGCGTAGCCCGCGCGTTCGTCCATCGACTGCTGCAGGAAGCCTTCGATGCGCGGGTACATCGCGATCGCCTGGTCGAGCTGCAGGTCGTGCCCGGGCGCATAGGCGCCCACGCTGATCAGGTCGCGGTTGCGCTGGTAGCGCGAGAGCATCTGCTTGAAGCGGCGCACCGAGTCGTACTGCGAAGACGGAATCAGCGCGGTCATGGCGCGGCTGATGGAAGCCTCGATGTCGATGGCGGGGTAGTGCCCGGCCTCGGCCAGCGTGCGCGAGAGCACCACGTGGCCGTCGAGAATCGCGCGCGCCGAATCGGCAATCGGGTCCTGCTGGTCGTCGCCCTCGGACAGCACCGTGTAGAAGGCGGTGATCGAGCCGCCGCGCCCCTGCGCATCGCGCGCGCCGTTGCCCGCGCGCTCCACCAGCGCCGGCAGCTTGGCGAACACCGACGGCGGATAGCCCTTGGTGGCAGGCGGCTCGCCCACGGCCAGCGCAATCTCGCGCTGCGCCATCGCGTAGCGGGTGAGCGAGTCCATGATGAGCAGCACGTCCTTGCCGCGGTCGCGGAAGTATTCGGCCAGGCAGGTTGCATACGCCGCGCCCTGCAGGCGCAGCAGCGGCGAGTTGTCGGCGGGCGCGGCCACCACCACCGCGCGGGCCAGGCCCTCTTCGCCCAGCGTGTTCTCGATGAAGTCTTTCACCTCGCGGCCGCGTTCGCCGATCAGGCCGACGACGATGACCTCGGCGCTGGTGTAGCGCGCCATCATGCCCAGCAGCACGCTCTTGCCCACGCCGGAGCCGGCGAACAGGCCCATGCGCTGGCCGCGGCCGACGGTGAGCATCGCGTTGATGGCGCGCACGCCCACGTCGAGCACCGAATCGATGGGCGCACGCGACAGCGGGTTGACGGGCGGCGTGCTCAGCGGCACCTTGCGCGCGATGTCGAGCGGACCGAGCCCGTCGAGCGGCCGACCGGCCGCATCGACCACGCGGCCGAGCATGCCTTCGCCCACGGGCAGGCGCTTGGTGTGGGCGTTGCCGATCATGCCGGCTGCATCGGGCTCCGGCGAGCCGGGCCGCGCGAACACGCGCGCTCCGGGCACGAGGCCCGCCACTTCGGTCTGCGACATCAGGAACAGACGGTCGCCGGCGAAGCCAACGACCTCGGCTTCGGCATGGCGCTGCGGATGGCCAGGCGGCAGTTCGATCAGGCAGTCGCTGCCCACGGGCAGTTGCAGGCCCACGGCTTCGAGCACCAGCCCGACGGCGCGGGTGAGGCGGCCCGAGGCGATGGTGGTCTCGCAATGCGCGACGTTGGCGCGCGCTTTCTCCAGCGCGGCGCGCACCGATTGCAGATGGGCGTTGGGGGCGGCGGTGGTCTGCATGGGCGTCAGAGCGAGTCGGCCTGCCCGTCGGCGTCGCCGTGCAGCGAGGCGGTCACGCGCTTCCAGCGCGTGCCGAGCGTGCCGTCGAGTTCGCCGGTGGCGGACTGCACGCGGCAGCCGCCGCGCGCGATGGTGTCGTCAGCGCGCACTTGCCAGCCGGCGGCTTCGATCTCGTTGCCCAGGCTGTTCTTCACCAGTGCCACGTCGTCGGGGTTCAGCAGCAGGCGCGGCTCACCGCGCAGCGCGGGCTCGGTGTTGAGCAGGTCGCGCACCACGGGCAGCACCCATTCGGGCTCGGCCTTCAGCGTGCGGTGCACCACCTGGCGCGCCACGTCGAGCGCGAGCGCGAGCATGGCCTGCGAAAGTTCTTCCTCTGCGCGGCGCAATGCGTCGGGCAGCGACTGGGCCAGCGCGCGCAGGCGTTCGGCATGCACGCTGGCGGCCGCGAGGCCGGTGGCCAGCCCTTCGGTGTGCCCGACCTTGCGGCCTTCGGCAAGCCCGGCGGCGCGGCCCTCGGCCTCGCCGTCGATGCGGGCTTCCCTGCGGATGCGCGCGATGTCGGCAAGGTCGACCCTGGGGGCGGGCGGTGCAGGCGGCGGGCCGTTGCGTTCGGCACCCTTGCGGCTGGCGGGCGCCTTGCCGTCGATGGTGCCCATCTCCCAGCGCTCCCAGGCCGAAAGCGTGGGCGTGGGTGCAGGCTTCGGTCCGGCCGCTGCATGGCGCGCGGCGGCGTGGATGGCGGCAAGCCGTTCGCGCGACTCGCCGAAGGCGCCGTTGGTGTCAGACGAAGTCATCGGTGCCAGGCGCCGCGATCACGATTTCGCCAGCCTCCGCCAGACGGCGGGCGACTTGCAGGATGGCCTTCTGCTCGGTCTCGACCTGCGACACGCGCACGGGGCCGCGCAGCTCCATGTCTTCGCGCAGCGTCTCGGCGGCGCGCTGCGACATGTTGTTGAGGAACTTGTCGCGCAGCTCCATCGGCGCGCCCTTGAGCGCGATGATGAGCGAGTCGGACTCGATGTCCTTGAGCAGGCGCTGGATGCTGCGGTCTTCGAGGCCCAGCAGGTTCTCGAACACGAACATCTCGTCGACGATGCGCTGGGCCAGCGCCTCGTCCTGTTCGCGCACATGGGCGATGGCTTCTTCTTCCACACCGGTGCTCATCAGGTTGACGATCTCGGCCGCGGTGCGCACGCCGCCCAGGCGGCTGCGGCGCACGCCCTGGCCCGCGAGCATTTCGGTGAGCACGTCGGTCAGCTCGTTCAGCGCCGAGGGCTGCACGCCGCCGAAGGTGGCCACGCGCATGATCACGTCGTGGCGCAGCCGCGCCGGCAGCTTCTCCAGCACTTCCGATGCCTTCATGCGGTCCAGGTGCACGAGCAGCGTTGCCAGGATCTGCGGATGCTCGTCGCGGATGAGCTCGGCCACTTCGCCGGCCTCGAGCTCGTTGAGCCGCTCGATGCCGCCGTGCGGCTCGTCGGGCTGCAGGATGTCTTCGAGCAGGTTGCTGGCGCGGTCGTCGCCCAGCGCCTTCTTCAGCACGGCGCGGATGTAGCTGGTCGAGCCCAGGTGCAGGGCCGACAGCTGCTCGGTCTCGTGGCGGAATTCGGAGAGCACGGCGGCCAGCTCGTCCTTGGAGACGGAGCTGAGCTTCGACATCGCAAGGCCCAGCGCCTGCACCTCGGAGGTGGGCAGCTGGTGCAGCGCGGCTGCGGCGCGGTCTTCGCCCAGCGCCATCAGAAGAATGGCGCTCTTGCGGGTTCCCATTTCGCTATTCATCGTTGTGCATCCAGTGCTGGATCAGGGTGGCCACCAGCTTCGGGTCCTTGTCGGCGGCCTGGTGGGCGTATTCCATGTCGGCCTTGCGGCGGTTGGCCTCGCGCTCGCGCAGGCTTTCGTCGGGGGAGGGCGCGTTCGGGTCCGGCTCCGCGGCCGGCGCGAAGGCGGGGCCGGAGGACGCCGCGGGTGCAGGCGCGGGAGCCAGGTGCCGGCGCATCAGCGGACGCAGCACGGCGAACCAGGCGAAGAGCGCGAGCAGCCCGTACAGCAGGTACTGGCCCAGCATCTTGCCGAGCTCGATGTTCTCGCGGTCGCGCCAGAACGGCACCTCGGGCGCGGGGGCGCTGTCGGCGTCGCGGGCGAAGGCACTGTTGACCACGTTGAGCGAGTCGCCGCGATCCTGGCTGAAGCCCATGGCTTCCTTCGCGAGGTTGCGGATCTGCTCCAGCTCGGCCGGAGTCAGCGCGCGGCTGCTGCTCTTGCCGCTCGCGTCCACCGCATCGCGGTTGTTCACCACCACGGCGACCGACAGGCGCTTCACGCCACCGGCGGCCTGCTGCACGTGGCGGATGGTGCGGTCGAGCTCGTAGTTGGTGGTGGTGTCCTTGCGCGTGCTGCTCGGGCCGGTGGGGGCGGTGCTGGCCGTGGAGCCTGCCACGCCCGGTGCACCCGGAGCGCCGGGTGTTCCCGGTGCGGGCGGCGTGCCCGGTGCGTTCGGTGCACGCGGGCCGGTGATGGGCGCGGTCGGGTTCACCGGCGGCTGGTTCGACAGCGCGCCCGGCACGCCGCCGGGTTGCCCGCCGCCGTGCTGCGCCGATTCGCTGCTCTGCTGGCTGCGGATGGCGACCTGCGTCGGGTCCTGGTTGGGCTTGTATTTCTCGTCGGTGTGCTCGACCACCGAGAAGTCGATGTCGGCCGCCACCTGCGCGCGCACATTGTTCGCGCCCACGATGGGCTGCAGGATCGCCTCGATGCGGCGGATGTAGCCCTGCTCGATCTCCTGCGCGTACTTGAGCTGGCTCACGTCCAGCCCGCGGTCGCCGCCGCGCGCCGAAGACAGCAGGTTGCCGCGCTGGTCGACCACGGTCACGCTCTTGGCGTCGAGGTCGGGCACGCTGCTGGACACCATGTGCACGATGGCGCTGACCTGGCCTTCGTCGATGCTGCGCCCGCGTGCGAGCGCGAGCACCACCGAGGCCGATGGCTTCTTCTGGTCGCGCACGAAGAGCGAGGGCTTGGGCAGTGCCAGGTGCACGCGGGCCGACTCGATGGCGCCGATGGATTCGATGGAGCGCGCCAGCTCGCCTTCGAGCCCGCGCTGGTAGTTGACCTGCTCGGCGAACTGGCTGGTGCCGAACTTCTGGTTGTCCATCAGTTCGAAGCCGACGCCGCCGGCCTTGGGCAGGCCCTGCGCCGCGAGCTTCAGGCGCGTCTCGGCCACCTTGTCGCCCGCGATCAGGATCGCGCCGCCGCCGTCGGCGAACTTGTAGGGCACGTTCATCTGCTGCAGCGACGCGATGATCGCGCCGCCGTCGCGGTCCGACACGTTGGTGTAGAGCACCTTGTAGTCGGGCCCGCGGCTCCAGAGCATGAACGCGGCCGCGGCGGCCACCAGGGCCGCGCCTCCAATGATCCGCGGCAGCCGGGGCTGCGCGCGCATGCGGTCCAGTAGCGCAGGCTGGCCGTTGCCGGCCGCAGGCACAGCACCCGCGGGCGCCGCCGTGCTCATGGGTGCACCTTCGTCGTGGCGGTTGCCGTTGCCATGGTGGGAGTGGAGATTCGGTGTAGAGATTTCATTCCGGATGGCCCGTGATGTCGTCCGCGGCCTGTTCGTTTCGCCGACGATTGTCAACAGTCACCCGGAATTCGAATGCCCGAACAGCCGGGGTTTTTGCCCTCAGTTGCGCGCTTGAATCGGGGTCTTCCCTTGATACGCTGCAAGCAGGCAGGAGGGCTTTTGCCCCTCCATGTCAAGTCACGCAGAAGTGTTCAAACAAAGGAAGAGGGATCTCCCATGTCGATCAGTGCCATCGAATCCGTACTGCAGCAGATGCGCGCCACCGCGCTGCACACGGGCATTGCGCCCGCGGCCGCTGCCGGTACGCCGGTCGAAGCCGGCGGTTTCGCAGCCGAGCTCCAGCGCTCGCTTTCCAACATCAGCGGCGCGCAGCAACAGGCCTATGCGCAGGCCGAGTCGTTCGAACTGGGCAAGCCCGGTGTCGCGCTCAATGACGTGATGGTCGACCTGCAGAAGGCCAACGTCGCCTTCCAGACCGGGCTGCAGGTGCGCAACCGCCTGGTGACCGCCTATCAGGAAGTGATGAACCTGCAGGCCTGAGGGTGCGGGTTGGTGGCATGGGCAGCCTGTGCAACTTTTTTGTACGTTGCCCTAAAGGTTCGTGAGACCCCGCCGATAACCAAGTCAACGATGGCTTGAGTCTCACAGTGGAAGCGGGTCCAGCGTTACGGCCGAAGGCCGGAGTCCACAACCTTTTTTCATCAATCAGGAGTCGAACATGGCGCAAGTCATCAACACGAACAGCCTCTCTCTCATCACGCAGAACAATCTCAACAAGTCGCAGTCGGCGTTGAACAGCGCCATCGAGCGCCTGTCTTCGGGCATGCGCATCAACAGCGCCAAGGATGACGCTGCCGGCCAAGCCATTGCCAACCGCTTCACGGCCAACATCAAGGGCCTGACGCAAGCAACGCGCAACGCCAACGACGGCATCTCGATCGCCCAGACGACCGAAGGCGCGCTGACCGAAGTCAACAACAACCTGCAACGCATCCGCGAACTGTCGGTGCAAGCCGCCACGGGCACGAACTCGGCAAGCGACCTGGACTCGATCCAGTCGGAAATCGGCCAGCGCCTGGACGAAATCAACCGCGTCTCGGAACAGACCCAGTTCAACGGCGTGAAGGTCCTGTCGGCAGACGCCGGCAAGCTGACCGTTCAAGTCGGCGCGAACGATGGCGAAACCATCGACATCGACCTGCAAGAAATCAGCGCCAAGACCCTCGGTCTGGACGGCTTCAACGTCAACAACACCGGTTCGAAGAACAAGACCGCCACGGCTTCCGACCTGCTGGTCGCCGGCTTCACCGCGGGTGCCACCACGAACGGCATCACGGCTTACAGCCGCACGCTGACCACGGCCGCCAACGGCGCCACGGCCAACGACGTGCTGGCCAAGATGCAGGACGGCGGCACGGTCACCATGACCGGCGGCGCAACCTACACCTACAGCGCAGCGACCAAGAGCTACACCGCCACGGAAGCTACCCGCAGCCAGGCCAACACGCTCGCTTCGCTGACCCCGCCGGCCGGCACCAGCGTGACCGCCACGGTCAAGCTCGGCAACCGTTCGATGGACGTCAAGATCGACAGCAACGGTGCAATGACCGACGCTGCCGACGGCTCGGCCCTGTACCTCGACGCGTCGAAGAACCTGACCAAGACGGGCGCTGGCGCGACTTCCGCCGCCACGCTGTCGGCAGTGCTCGAGCAAGCCACTGGCATGTCCGCCACTGGCGACTCGATCACCATCGGCGCAACCGGCGCTTCGTACACGGTGGTGACGGCAGCTGCCGGTGCCAGCACCTTCGCGGTTGCCGGCGAGCGCGCCACGGCCGACCAGGTCGCAGCCAAGATCAACGCTGGCGCAGGTTCCATCGACATCGACGGCGCTGGCGCTACCGCGGCCTACGCAGTGGCAGCAGCCGGCGGTGCTGTGACTGGTGCCTACATGGGCGTGAGCGGCCTGACGACGACCGCCGCCGAATCGATCAACCTGAACGCCAACGGCGTGGCGACCGATTCGCAAGGCAGCACCGTGTATGCCGATTCCACCAAGCCCGGCAAGGTGACGACCAACGCAGTGAGCGATGCCAAGTCGACGGTCGACCCGCTGAAGGCACTGGACGCTGCCCTGTCGAAGGTTGACAAGCTGCGCAGCTCGCTGGGTGCGGTGCAGAACCGTTTCGACTCGGTGATCGCCAACCTCGGCACCACGGTGACCAACCTGTCCTCGTCGCGTTCGCGCATCGAAGACGCTGACTACGCAGTTGAAGTGTCGAACATGACGCGCGCCCAGATCCTGCAACAGGCAGGTACCTCGGTGCTGTCGCAAGCCAACCAGACCACGCAAGGCGTGCTGTCGCTCCTGCGTTGATCGACAAGGTCTAGTTAGTCAGAAGCAAAGGAATGCCGGGCCCCTCCCGCAAGGGTGGAGTCCGGCTGGCGCAGGTCCCCGGAGCAAGCCGGGACCACTTGCGCTGCCCTCTGCGGCCATGCCCCAAGGGTGAGGCCCCAGAGGACAGCGAACCAGCAAGACAAGGTGGAAATGATGTTGAACCCCGTGCCGGCTACCCCCGTGATGGAGAACCAGTGGACGCAGCTGCTCGTCGGCGGCGCCGCGGCCGTGCGGGGCCTGGTGGCCGGTGCGAAGGGCGACGCTGCGGCCGACGCGAAGGACGACGCCACGCCGGTGCAGGTCGAGCAGGCGGTGCACCAGGTGAACGAAGCCTTCGCGCTGCGCGAGGTCGGCCTGCAGTTCGAGGTCGACAAGGACACAGACAAAGTCATCGTCAAGGTGGTGGACCGCGCCAGCGGCGAGGTCATCCGCCAGATTCCCAATGAAGACGTCGTGCGCATCGCGAAGCTGATGAGCGACGGCAACGGCTTGCTGGTGGACCACGCGGCCTGAGGCCGCACCAGATTCTTCATTCGTAGCAGAACACCCAATTCAGGAAAGCTTTCACATGGCAACCATCAGCAGCCTCGGCGTCGGCGCCAATCTCGACCTTGCCAGCTTGCTCACGCAACTCCAGACCGCCGAGAGCCAGCCCCTGGTGGCACTGCAGGCGAAGGCCAAGAGCTACACGAGCAAGCTGTCCGCCTACGGCACGATCCAGAGCGCGCTCAGCACGCTGCAGACGGCTGCCAAGAAGCTGGGCGACCCGACGCTGTTCCAGAGCGTGACCGGCACGCCGACCGTCAGCGGCATCCTGTCGGCATCCGCCACGGACGTGAGCGCCGCGGGCAACTACACCATCGACGTGTCGCAGCTCGCGCAGGCGCAGACCGTCATCACCGCGGGCCAGGTCGACACCAAGACCGCGATCGGCAACGGCAAGATCACCATCGACTTCGGCGCCATCACGGGCGGCACGCTCAACGCCACGACCGGCCAGTACACCGGCGCCACGTTCACCGCGGATGCGAGCCAGACCGCGAAGTCGATCACCATCGACCCGACCAACAACACGCTGGAAGGCATCCGCAACGCGATCAACGGCGCCAATGCGGGCGTGACGGCCACCATCGTGAACGACGGCAGCGGCTCGCCCAACCGGCTGGTGCTGACCTCTACGCAGACCGGTGAGAAATCGAGCATGCGCATCTCTGTGGACGGCGATGCGACGCTGCAGAACCTGCTGAACAACGACCCGGCCGGCACGCAGAACCTGAAGCAGACGGCAGCGGCGCAGAACGCCAAGCTCAACGTCAACGGCATCGACGTCACCAGCGCGAGTAACACCGTGAAGGAAGCCATCCAGGGCGCAACGCTGACGCTGGTGAACACCGGCAAGACCGGCCTGTCGATGAAGGAAAACACGGCCGGCGTGAAGACGGCGATCAACGATTTCGTGAAGGCCTACAACAGCCTCCAGAGCACCGCCGCGTCGCTGACCACGTACGACGCCGACACCAACACCGCCGCCGCGCTGGTGGGCGACAGCACGCTGCGCAACCTTCAGACGCGCATCCGCCAGGCGCTCACCACGCCGCAGGCCGGCGGCACCAACGACATGAAGGTGCTCACCGAGATCGGCGTGGCCTTCCAGAAGGACGGCACGCTGGCCGTGGATTCCGACAAGCTCGACAAGGCCCTCGCCAACAACCTGAAGGGCGTGGCGAACCTCTTCTCGAGCGCCACCGGCAGCACGGCCGGCTACGGCAAGCAGATCGATGCGCTGGTGACCGACCTCAACACCGGCGCCCTGAAGGTGGCCAGCGACGGCGTGACCTCCACCATCAAGCAGCTCGACGACCAGTACGACGCGATGCAACTGCGCGTGGACGCCACGGTCGACCGCTACCGCAAGCAGTTCAACCAGCTCGACGTGCTGATCAACAGCATGAACAACACGAAGTCCTATCTCACGCAGCAGTTCGAAGCGATGTCGAACAGCAGCAAGTAAGCAAGCGGGGCACCAGCCGATGTACACCTCCCACAACATGCGCACCGGCGCCGGCGCTTATGCGCGCGTCGGTGTGGAAACGAGCGCGATGAGCGCGTCGCCGCACCAGCTCATCGTGATGCTCTTCGATGGCGCGAAGACCGCCATCGGCATGGCCCGCCACCACATGGCGGCCGGCGATATCGAAGCCAAGGGCAATGCGATCTCCAAGGCCATCGGCATCGTCGACAACGGCCTGAAGGCCGCGCTCGACGCCCAGGCCGCCGGCGATGCCGGTGCCGAACTCGTGCGCAACCTGTCGGCGCTGTACGACTACATCGTGCAGCGGCTGTTTCGCGCCAACCTGCACAACGACGTGCAGGCCCTGGACGAGGCTGACCGGCTGCTCGAGAACGTCGCTTCCGCCTGGCGGGAGATCGACGACCGGGTCCGCAGCTGAAATGCAACCGCAAAAATGAGACAGGACAACATGGCATTCCGGAGTGAGGTCGTTCATTGCTACGAGGAGCTGGCAACCAGCATTGCATCGATGCTGGTGTTGGCACGCGCCAAGGAATGGGGCCGGCTCCCCGCGCTCGAAGAGCGTTGCGCGGCCATGGTCGAGCGATTGCGCGCCATCGAACCGTTCGAGACGCTGGATTCGATGCAGGTCGAGCACGTGCTCGATTTGCTCGAACGCATCCGCTCGGACCAGGCCGAGGTGTCGGGCCTCATCAAGCCGCAGATCGAGGACCTGATCGGCCGGATGGGGTATCTCACCCAGCAGAAGAACCTCGGCAGAGCCTACGGGCCGCCGCACTGAGCGCGGCCCGAAGAAACGCCGAAGAAGCCGCACCATGACTGCACTCGCCGGACTACTCGATGCGCTGCTGGCCGCAAGGCTGGCGCCGCGGCTCGACGTGCTGGGCATCAAGGCCGAGGCCGTCATCGGCGCGCCGGGGCCGGCCATGCCTGTCGGCAAGGTCGACAACGACGTGCGGCTGCCTTCCAATGCCGCGCTCGACCGGCAACTGCCGGGCGCGATGGCCGGCGGCACGGCGCATGCAGGCGCGGGTGCGACGCCGTCGGTGGCCATGCGGCTGTCGGTCGCGGCGCGCGTCATCGGCGCGGTGCTGGCCGACCTGCAGGCGCAGCCGGGGCCGGTGCGCGGCGCGGCGCCGCTGCTGTCGTCGCGCGGGCAGCCTGCGAGCGCTGCGGCGTTGGCCGGCGCGCTGGCGCAGACGGTGTCGGACAGCGGTCTCTTCTATGAATCGCACCTGGCGGAGTTCGCGGCCGGCAGCCGCACGCTCGCGCAGATGGCGCAGGAGCCGCAGGCGCGCTGGTCGGCGCCGGTGGCTGCGAGGCCCGATGTGGCGGCATTGGCTGCAGCCGTGGCTGTGGTTGCGCAGGCGCCTGCCTCCGCGACCTCCGTGGGGGTGTCCGGTGTGTCGCCGGCGCTCTTGGTGCAAGCCATGGTGGTATCGGTACCACAGGGCGATGCATTCCGCACTGTTGAGAATGCGCCTGTGCCGCAGGTGCCCGCCACAGATGCGCAGCCACAGGAAGCCGCTCGTTCCGCACAAGACCCCGCCCATGTTTCCGGGCAAGCCGTATCGAACGATGCCGCGCGCGTGCAGGCGGCCTATCGCCAACCCGAGAGCGCGCAGGTCGGCGGCATGCTCGATTCGATGCCCGCGCATCGTGCCGGCGATTCCGCACGCCAGGCCGACGGCGCTGCTGCCGTATCGGCATCGCGCGGCGCCGAAGTGATTCATCCGCAGGCCGTCACGATCGTGCACCAGCAGCTCGACCTGCTGGCCAGCGCAGTCTTCCGCTGGAGCGGGCAGGCCTGGCCCGACGTGCCGATGAGCTGGTCCATCGAGGAAGAGCAGGCGCAGCAGCGAGATGGCGCCGCGGCGGAAGAAGAGGGCACGCGCCGCTGGTCGACCACGGTGTCGCTGGCGCTGCCGCGGCTCGGCGAAGTCGATCTGCGCCTGAGTCTCGACGGCTCTGCCGTGCAAGCGCATCTCTTTGCGCGCGAGACCGCCACCATGGCGCGCCTGCGCGGCGACACGGGCCGGCTCGCGAAGCGCTTCGACGCAGCGGGCCTGCGGCTGCAGCAAGTGCAGGTCATGGCGAAGGCGGCGGCATGAACGAAGTGCTCGACAACCGCAACAGCGCCGTCGCGCTTTCGTATGCGGACAAGACACGGGCCCCGGTTGTCGTGGCCAAGGGCTATGGCGTGGTGGCCGAATCGATCATGCGCGAGGCGCGCGAGAACGGGCTTTACGTGCACTCGTCGGCCGACCTCGTGAAGCTGCTGATGCAGGTCGACCTCGATCAGCAGATACCGCCGCAGCTGTACCTCGCGGTGGCCGAGGTCATGGCGTGGATCTACGGCCTCGAAGGTCGCGCAGGCGACTAATTGAACAACGAATCAATGGCAAATAATGAATACGGATATTCATGCAAGAGATTTATCAGTGAATCAAAACAAGGCCATAGTATTTATTAATTCGATGCCTCTGATGAATAAATTACTGCCCAAAAACTCGCGATTGGAACAACTTGTTACGTGATTGTGTAACGCTTATGACCCTCACTCTCCGTGGGGACAAGTGGCGTTTCTGTCAGACGACTCCTACCTTTTTTGGTCTCCTGTCATACAAAACACTTCAACATGTAAAACTTTGTGTATATAATGTATACACGATTGATAGGAGCACGAAGTGAGCTTTGAATCGGAAATGGGATCAGACGTGGAAAATTGCAACATCACCGCAAACGGCGTGATTTCGAGAGAAATCGGCGAGATAAATCTGGCCTATATGCTGCTGGCGCAGAAGCTGGTCAAGCAGGATCGGGCCGAGGCCATGTTCCGCCTGGGAGTGGGGCGCGAGCTTGCCGATCTGCTGGCGAACATGTCGCTCAGCCAGATCGTGAAGCTGGCTGCTTCCAACTTCCTGCTGTGCAGCTTCCGCCTGGACGACCGACCGATGTTCGCGGTGGTCGGCGAGGGCAAGGAGCCGGCGCTGCAGCAGGCGCATATGTCGATCCTGATGGCTGCGCGACAGGCCCAGGCTCAAGCCCAGGCGCCGATGCGCGGAGCGAGCGCGGCGTGAGCAGCAAGAGCGTTCTGGGCGAGGTCCGGCAGGTCCAGCTCGCGATCGAGCTGATCGGTCTCGGCGCCCGGCTGCAGTTCCTGGAGGCGGCAGTCAAGCTGAGCCGGGAGCGCCTGATACGCCTCTACAAGGAACTCAAGGGCGTTTCTCCGCCCAAGGGCCTGCTGCCGTTCTCTACCGACTGGTACATGACGTGGCTGGCCAACATCCACTCGTCGATGTTCTACAACATCTACCGCTTCATGCTCGACGAAGCCGACGAGAACGAATTGCCTGCGCTCATCAAGGCCTATCGCCTCTACACCGAGCAGGTCGAGTCGCAAGGCGGCGAGGTGGTGCTCGACTTCACCCGCGCCGAGACCATGGTGCGCTTCTTCGACAGCGACATGCTGCAGCTGAGCACCTGCAGCCGCTGCGGCGGCCACTTCGTGGCCCACGCACATGACAACAAGAACGGCTACGTGTGCGTGCTGTGCCGTCCGCCTTCGCGCGCAGGCAAGGCGCGCAAGCCCAAGCTGTCCGAGGTGCGCCGGGGTGGGCTCGTCGCCGTGGCGCCGGTGCTCGACATCGGCGGCGCCGTCTAGGAAAAAAGTGCCCCCGCCTCCGGTGTCCGGAGGCCTGGGGTTTGTTGATTCGACGCCGCAGGGCGATAGGGGAAGCGCGTGCTGGTTCTGGCTGGATATCTCGTGGTGATAGGTGCCGTGTTCGGTGGCTACGGCCTCATGGGCGGGCACTTCGGCGTCCTGTTCCAGCCGGTGGAGTTGCTCATGATCGGCGGCTCCGCGCTGGGCGCGTTCATTGCCGGCAACAACGGCAAGACCATCAAGGCCACCATCAAGGAGCTGCCGCTGCTGCTGCGCACCTCCAAGCACAACCGCCAGCTCTACATGGACCTGATGGCGCTGCTGTACGAGCTGCTCGCCAAGGCCCGCAAGGAAGGGATGATGAAGCTGGAGTCCGACGTCGAAGACCCGACCCAGAGCGAGATCTTCATGCGCTACCCGAGCATCATGGCGCACGAGGGCATCACCGTCTTCCTGTGCGACTACCTGCGCCTGGTCATCAGCGGCAACACCGATGCGCACGAGATCGAGGCGCTGATGGACCACGAGATCGAAACCATCCGCCACGAAGCCGCGGTGCCCGGCCACAGCCTCTCGCGCGTGGGCGACGCACTGCCCGCGCTGGGCATCGTCGCGGCCGTGATGGGCGTTGTGCACGCGCTCGGCTCGGCCAACCTGCCGCCTTCGGAGATGGGCGCGCTCATTGCCCACGCGATGGTGGGCACCTTCCTCGGCGTGCTGCTGGCCTACGGCTTCGTGTCGCCGCTGGCCTCGCTGATCGAGCAGAAGGTGGAAGAGGGCATGAAGATCTACCAGTGCGCCAAGGTCACGCTGCTGGCCAACCTCAACGGCTACGCGCCGCAGCTTGCGGTGGAGTTCGGCCGCAAGGTGCTGTTCTCTACCGAGCGCCCGTCTTTCACCGAGCTGGACAACCACGTCCGCGAAGTCAAGGCGCGCTGACGCATACACGGCCATGAGCGACTCGAAGCCCCAGATCATCGTCAAGCGCGTGCACGCGGGCGCGCGCGGCGGCGGCCATGCGGGCGGCGGCTGGAAGATCGCCTATGCCGACTTCATGACCGCCATGATGGCCTTCTTCCTCGTGATGTGGCTGCTCTCCATCTCGAGCCCGAAGCAGCGCGAAGGCATTGCCGAGCACTTCCGCATGCCGCTGCGCGTGGCGCTGGCCGGCGGCGAGAAGTCCAGCCTCAGCACCAGCATGATTCCCGGCGGCGGCGCCGATCCGATGCACGTCGAGGGCGAGGTCAAGCTCACCGAAACGGCCAGCGAGGACGAGGCCGACGCCGCCCGCCTGGCCGAGATGAAGAGGAAGCTCGACCAGCTGATCGAGAAGAGCCCGGTGTTCCAGCAGTTCCGCTCGCAGATCCTGATCGACATCACCACCGAGGGCCTGCGCCTGCAGATCGTCGACACCGAGAACCGCCCGATGTTCGAGCTGGCCAGCGCCCGCGTGGTGCCGCACATGCGCGCCATCCTGCGCGAGCTGGCACCTGCGCTCAACGGCCTGCCCAACAAGATCACGCTGTCGGGCCACACCGACGCCATCGTCTACACCAACGACCGTTCGTACGGCAACTGGGAGCTCTCGTCCGACCGCGCCAACGCCTCGCGGCGCGAGCTCGTGGCCGGCGGCATGACCGAGGACAAGGTGCTGCGCGTGATCGGCCTGGCCGACAGCATGCACCTGGACAAGGCCGATCCGCGCAACCCGATCAACCGGCGCATCAGCATCATCCTGCTCAACCATCGCACGCAGGAGCGCATCGAGCGCGAGAACAGCAGCGAGCCTGCCGGCACGCGCATCGGCAAGGCGGCCGCGAAGGCGTCGTAACAACAAAACAACAAGAGCTCAAGAGATGGACCTCAGTCAATTCACCCAGGCCTTTTTTGTCGAAGCCGTCGAACTGCTCGCGGAGATGGAGCAGCTGCTGCTGGAGCTCGACGTCGAGGCACCCGACAGCGAACAGCTCAACGCCATCTTCCGCGCGGCGCACTCGATCAAGGGCGGCGCCGCGACTTTCGGTTTCGTCGCCCTGACCAACACCACGCACGTTCTCGAGTCGCTTCTGGACCGCGCCCGCCACGGGCAGCTGCGCCTGAACGGCCGAATGATCGATGCATTCCTGGAAACGAAGGACGCCTTGCAAGAACAACTCACTGCCTACCAGGCCGGCAAGGAGCCGGACCCGGACATGGTCGCGCACATCTGTGGCGTGCTTCAGCAACTCGCGCTGGAAAGCGGCGACGACAGCGCGGTGGCGCAGGTGTCCGCACCGGCGCCTGCTCCCGCTCCAGCGCCGGTGGCTGCGCCTGCAGCGTCGGTCGCATCGTCCGCGTCGAGCAGCGGCGCGCTGCGCATCCGCTTCGCGCGCCTGTCCGACAGCGAATGCGACCTGCTCGCGGGCGAGCTGGCCAACCTCGGAAAGGTGTTGTCGCGCACGCGCAGCAACGACCAGCTGACCGTGCTGCTGGAAACCACCTGCGCGCCCGACGACATCGTCGCGGTCTGCTGCTTCGTCATCGACGAGTCGCAGATCGACATCACGCATGAAGCCGCTGCTGCTGCCGTAGAGGCTCCGGCCGTGGCCGAAGCCCCGGCACCCGTGGCTGCGCCAGTGCCCGAGCCTGCTGTAGTCGCCGAGGCATCGAAGCCGCAGGCAGCGGCATCGGTCGCCGCACCCGCCGCCAAGGAATCGAGCTCCATTCGCGTCGATGTCGAAAAAGTCGACCAGCTCATCAACCTCGTGGGCGAGCTCGTCATCACGCAGTCGATGCTCACGCAGGCCGCGACCATGCTCGACCCGGTGGCCTACGAGCGCTTCCTGAGCGGCCTCGGCCACCTGGAGCGCAATGCGCGCGACCTGCAGGAATCGGTCATGTCCATCCGCATGATGCCGATGGACTATGTGTTCAGCCGCTTCCCGCGCGTGATCCGCGACGTCAGCGCCAAGCTGGGCAAGCAGGTTCGCCTGGACACCTACGGCAAGGAAACCGAGCTCGACAAGGGCCTCATCGAACGCATCGTCGACCCGCTCACGCACCTGGTGCGCAACAGCCTCGACCACGGCATCGAAACGCCAGAGGTGCGCCTGGCCAAGGGCAAGGACGCCACCGGACAGCTGCTGCTGTCGGCGCAGCACCACGGCGGCAACATCGTGATCGAGGTGAGCGACGACGGCGGCGGCCTCAACCGAGAGCGCATCCTGGCCAAGGCCATGCAGCAGGGCATGCCGGTCAGCGAGTCGATGCCCGACGAAGAGGTGTGGCAGCTCATCTTCGCGCCCGGCTTCTCCACAGCCGAACAGGTCACCGACATCTCGGGCCGTGGCGTGGGCATGGACGTGGTCAAGCGCAACATCCAGGAGATGGGCGGCCACGTGGAGATCCACTCACGCGGCGGGCAGGGCACCACCACCCGCATCGTGCTGCCGCTCACGCTGGCCATCCTCAACGGCATGTCGGTCAAGGTGGGCAGCGAGGCCTACATCCTTCCGCTGAGCTACGTCATCGAGTCGCTGCAGCCGCTGCCGGAGCACCTGCATTCCATTACCGCCGACGGCCACGTGATCCGCGTGCGCGGCGAATACCTGCCGTTGATCGAACTGCACCGCGTGTTCGACGTGTCGGGTGCGCAGACGCATCCCACGCAGGGCATCCTGGTGATCGTGCAGGCCGACGACAGCCGATTCGCGCTGCTGGTGGACGAACTGCTCGGACAGCACCAGGTGGTGGTGAAGAACCTGGAAACCAACTACCGCAAGGTGCCCGGAATTTCCGCCGCGACCATCCTCGGCGACGGCAGCGTGGCTTTCATCATCGACGTGGGCGCCATGCCGCGCATCCAGCGCGCGCAGGCCGCGAGCACGGCCGCGCTGGCGGGCGCCGCCCGGAGGATTGCCACCGACGCCATCGCGCTTTGATCGCTCTGACACCCCACGGAGACAGCTGAATGCGGTTTGATTTCTTCCGGCGTTCCTCCGGCGACACAGGGGCCAACCCCGATCTTGGCGCCGGCACCGACGGGTCGGCACAGCCTGACGCGGGGCCCGACGGCCACGTGGCCTATGCCATGCTGCTCGACGCGCAGCGGCGCGTCATGGGCTATCGCATGGCCTGGCGCGCGGCGGGCGGCGAGGGCTCCGGCGTGTCCGGCGCTGCTGGCGTCAAGGCGCTGATGGACACGCTCGCCATGCACCTCAACCCCACGCCCGCGGGCTGGCTGCTGGGGCCGCAGCTGGTGTTCGTCGACGTGACGGTAGATGCGCTGTTCCAGAGCGAGCTGCAATCGCTGCCGCCACAGCACATGGTGCTGTGCATGGGCGTGGACGAATTGCTGGACGCGGACATGCGCTCCATCCTGCTGTTCCTGCGCGAGCAGGGCTTCGGCTTCATGCTGTGCGGCGCCACTGCGCTGCCCGAAGACCCCGAGCTGCGCGCCATCGTCACTCACTTCGAGGTGGATGCGCGCGACGCCGAGGCCGTGGCTCGGCTGCGCCGGGACGCGGAGCTGGGCCATCCGCCGGTCGAGCCGATCGCCTCGCGCGTGGAAAACTGGGACGAATTCGACGCCTGCGCCGGGCGCCGCGTGAATGTGTTCATCGAAGGCGCGTTCCGCAATCCGCCGGTGCGCGAGACCGAAGACGCGCTGCAGCCCGAGTCGCTGCTGATCGTGCAGCTGATGCAGATGCTCCAGCGCAACGAAGACGTGCGCGTCATCGAGGCCGCGCTCAAGCACGACGCTGCGCTCACCTACCGGCTGCTGCGCTACATCAACTCGCCCTCGGTCGGCATGGCGGTGGAAATCCATTCGCTGCGCCATGCGGTGGCCATGCTCGGCTACTCGCCGCTGTACCGCTGGCTGTCGCTGCTGCTGGCCACCAGCAACAAGGGCGGCTCGCCCTTCATGATGAAGAAGGCGATCCTGCGCGGACGCTTCGTCGAACTGATGGGGCAGGGCATGCTGCCGGCCAGCGAGGCCGACAACCTGTTCGTGGCCGGCATGTTCTCTCTGCTCGACCAGTTGTTGGGCGTGTCGATGGAGGGCGTGCTGCGCAAGGTGCAGCTCACCGAGTCGGTGCAGCAGGCCATTCTTTCGCGCGGCGGCCTGTACGGCCCCTTCGTGGCGCTGGCCGAAAGCTGCGAGCTCGACGACGGACAGGCTTCGCGCCTGTCGGAAGCGCTGTTCCTGAGCGCGGACCAGGTCAATGCGGCGCAGCTGTCCGCGCTGGTGTGGGCGCAGGACGCGAGCCCGGCCGCGGCCGGGCCCTGAACGCGCGCGAGGCCGGAAGTGCGGGGCATTTGTTCGTTTGATCGGTCCATTGGAAACGGCTGACGCTATGTACATTGAAAGCCAAGCTTCCAGGATGGCCGTGACTACCGAGTTCCTTTTTACCGACAGCGACTTTTCCCGGATCCGCACCCTCATCCACCGCCGCGCCGGCATCGCCCTGGGCGAGCAGAAGCGGCAGATGGTGTACAGCCGGCTCTCGCGCCGGCTGAGAGAGCTCCAGGTACCCGACTTCGCCACCTACCTCGACTGGCTCGAAGGGCGGCAGGATGGCGAGGAGTGGCAGTTGTTCATCAACTCGCTCACCACCAACCTGACCTCGTTCTTCCGCGAGGCCCATCACTTCCCGACGCTGGCCGAGCACGTGCGCAAGGCGAAGCAGCCCGTCACCGTGTGGTGCGCGGCGGCCTCGACGGGCGAGGAACCCTATTCGATTGCCATCACGCTGATGGAGGCGCTGGGTGACAAGGCGGGCTCGTCGCGTGTGATCGCCACCGACATCGACACCTCGGTGCTGGCCAAGGCGGCTACCGGCGTGTTCACCGCCGAGCAGGTGCGCAGGCTCGCGCCCGAGCGGCTGCGGCGCTTCTTCAACAAGGGCACCGGCGCGAATGCGGGCAAGGCGCGAGTACGCCCCGAGGTGGCGGCGCTGGTGAAGTTCTCGCGGCTCAACCTGCTCGACAGCGCGTGGGCGGTGAAGGAGCCGGTGGACGCGATCTTCTGCCGCAACGTGATGATCTATTTCGACAAGCCGACGCAGAAGAAGGTGCTCGACCGCTTTGCACCGCTTCTCAAGCCGAATGGCCTGCTGTTCGCGGGGCATTCGGAGAACGCGTCGCTCGTCAACCAGGCCTTCCGGCCGTTGGGCCAGACCGTGTACGAGCTGGCGCGCGCGCGTGCCACGGGCGTTCCATGATGGCTTCGAATCCTGCCGCACCGGACTCGGTGGCCAGCCACCACTACTTCGACCGCGACGTCGGCCTCATGGCCGTGAAGCTGTTGCCCTCCGAGTACTACGTGACTTCCAGCAACACCGTGCTGAGCACAGTGCTCGGTTCGTGCGTGGCCGCCTGCCTGCACGACAGGGAAGCTGGCGTGGCCGGCATGAACCATTTCATGCTGCCCGACGACGGCGAAGCCGCCGGCACCGGCACGCGGGATGCCTCCGAGTCGATGCGTTACGGCGCCTACGCCATGGACACCCTGATCCGCGAGCTGGTGCGCGCGGGCGCGCGCCGCGACCGGCTGCGCGCCAAGGTGTTCGGCGGCGGCGCGGTGCTGGCCAACATGACCACGCTCAACATCGGCGACCGCAACGCCGACTTCGTGCTGCGCTACCTGCGCAACGAACGCATCGAAGTCGCCGCGCAAGACCTGCGCGGGCCGCATGCGCGCCGCGTGTGCTTCGTGCCGGCGACCGGCAAGGCCATCGTGCGCAAGCTGCGTGCGCAGACAGAAGTGGCGCAGGTGCAGAACGAAGAGGGCGAGTTGCTGCGCAGGCTGTCCGGCCTTCGCGCGGCGCCGGCTGCCTCAACCAAGGGAAACCCGTGAGCAATAAAAAAATCAAGGTGCTGTGCGTCGACGACTCGGCACTGATCCGCAGCGTGATGACGGAGATCATCAACAGCCAGAGCGACATGACCGTGGTGGGCACGGCGGCCGATCCGCTGGTGGCGCGCGACCTCATCAAGGTCACGAACCCCGACGTGCTGACGCTCGACGTCGAGATGCCGCGCATGGACGGGCTGGAGTTTCTCGAAAAGCTCATGCGGTTGCGGCCCATGCCTGTGGTCATGGTGTCGTCGCTGACTGAGCGCGGCTCGGAGATCGCGCTGCGCGCGCTCGAGCTGGGCGCCATCGACTTCGTGACCAAGCCGCGCCTGGGCGTACGCGACGGCCTGCTCAACTACACCGAACTGATCGCCGGCAAGATCCGCACGGCCGCGAGCGCGCGGCTGCTGCCCGGCCGGCATGCCACGGCCCCGCGCCCTGGCGGCGACGCGCCACACGAATCGCTGCTGCGCAGCCCGTTGCTGAGCACCGAAAAACTCATCATCATCGGCGCCTCCACCGGCGGCACCGAGGCCATCCGCGAAGTGCTGCAGCCGCTGCCGCCCGATTCGCCCGCGGTGATGATCGCGCAGCACATGCCGGCCGGCTTCACCCGCTCGTTCGCGCAGCGGCTCGACGGCCTGTGCCGCATCAACGTGAAAGAGGCCGAGCACGGCGAGCGCGTGCTGCCCGGCTATGCCTACATCGCGCCCGGCGGCTTTCACCTGTCGCTCGCGCGCAGCGGCGCCAACTACGTGGCCCACCTCGACCAGGAGCCACCGGTGAACCGCCACCGGCCGTCGATCGACGTGCTGTTCGATTCGGCGGCCAAGCACGCGGGCAAGAACGCCATCGGAATCATCCTGACCGGCATGGGCAGGGACGGCGCCGAAGGCCTGCTGCGCATGAAGCGCGCGGGTGCGCACACGCTGGCGCAGGACGAGGCCAGCTGCGTTGTCTTCGGCATGCCGCGCGAAGCCATCGCACTGGGCGCGGTGGACGACGTGTCCCCATTGAGCGAAGTGAGCCGCCGGGTGATGGCGCACCTTCGCACGTTCGGCGAACGTGCGAACCGAGTTTGAAAAACGACCTGTTGGAGTTGGAAATATCGTGATCGACAAGAGCATCAAAATCCTGGTTGTGGACGACTTCCCGACCATGCGCCGCATCGTGCGCAACCTGCTGAAGGAACTGGAGTTCCTCAACGTCGACGAGGCGGAAGACGGCGCGGCCGGCATCGAGAAACTGCGCGGCGGCAATTTCGGTTTCGTGGTGTCCGACTGGAACATGCCGAACATGGACGGCCTGACCATGCTGCAGACCATTCGCGCCGACCCCGAGCTGAAGAAGCTGCCGGTGCTGATGGTCACCGCAGAGGCGAAGAAAGAGAACATCGTGGCGGCCGCTCAAGCCGGCGCCAACGGCTACGTGGTGAAGCCATTCACCGCCGCCACGCTCGAAGAGAAGATCACCAAGATCTTCGAGAAGCTTGCGAAGGAAGCGGCCTGACATGAGCCAGAACGCTGCCGGGGCCGCGGACCCCACCAACACCGCCGAAGAACTGCTGGGCCGCATCGGCCAGCTCACGCGCCAACTGCGCGAAGGCCTGCGCGAGCTGGGCCTAGACAAGCAGGTGGCCAAGGCCGCGCAAGCCATTCCGGATGCGCGCGACCGCCTGAGCTACGTGGCTGCCACCACCGAGCGTGCCGCGCACCGCGCGCTCAACGCCATCGACGTGGCACAGCCGTTGCAGGAAGCACTGGCCAGCGATGCCAAGGGCCTCAGCAAGCGCTGGGACCTGTGGTTCGAAAACCCCATCGAGCTCGACCATGCGCGCGAACTCGTGCTCGACACGCGCAGCTACCTCAACGAGGTGCCGGAGCGCGCCGGCGCGATCAACTCGCAGCTCATGGAAATCCTGATGGCGCAAGACTTCCAGGATCTGACCGGTCAGGTCATCAAGAAGATGATGGAAGTGGTCAACGACGTGGAGACGCAGCTGCTGCAAGTGCTGATCGACAACTCCGCGCCCGAGAAGCGCCAGGAGGCCGCGCACAGCCTGCAGAACGGCCCGCAGGTCAAGCCCGGCAATCCCGATGCGGTGACCGACCAGGCGCAGGTCGACGACTTGCTGGAGAGCCTCGGCTTCTGAGCCCGGGCCGGGCTTCCAGGCCCTGCCTATTGTCCGAATAGCAGGGCGATAAGGGCCCTTATCGGCAGATTGTTCCGGACGACCGAATTCAATAATTTGGTCATGAGCAAGGCGTACTTCGCCACTGCTGGTTCGGAGCATGAATGGCTGAGGAAAGCGATCTCGAAAAAACGGAACCCGCCTCCGAGCGACGCCTGGAGAAGGCGCGCGAGGAAGGCAACGTAGCCCGTTCGCGCGAGCTCACCACCTTCGTCATGCTGGGCACCGCATGCGCGGGGCTGTGGTTCGCAGGGGAGTCGCTGGGCACGAGCATGAGCGGTGCGCTGCACCGCGGCCTGCAGTTCGACCGCGCCAGCGCTTTCGATCCTTCGCACATGCTGGCCCAGACCGGGCTGATGGCGATGCACACGCTCACGGCCATCGGCCCGCTGTTCGCGATGATGATCGTCGCTGCCGTGGTCGCGCCGCTGATGCTCGGCGGCTGGCTGTTCTCCACCAAATCGGTGGGACCGAACTTCAGCAAGCTCAATCCGCTGGCCGGCATCGGCCGCATGTTTTCCGCGCAGTCGCTGGCCGAGCTTTTCAAGGCGCTGGCCAAGTCGGCGTTGATCGGCGGCGTGGCGTGGTGGGTCGTGTCGCGCGACATTGGCGCGCTGATGGACCTGATGGCGCAGCCCGCGCACTACGCGCTGCCGCACGCAATGGTGCTGGTGGCCAAGCATTGCGCGCTGATTGCGGCCACGCTGTTTCTCGTGGCGCTGATCGACGTGCCCTTCCAGCTCTGGAGCTACTACCGCAAGCTGCGCATGTCGCGCGAAGACCTGCGCCAGGAGCACAAGGAAAGCGAAGGCGATCCGCACATCAAGGCCGCGATCCGCCGCCAGCAACAGCAGATGGCGCGCCGCCGGATGATGGCCGAGGTGCCCAAGGCAGACATCGTGCTGACCAACCCCACGCACTTTGCGGTGGCGCTGAAGTACACCGACAGCGGCATGCGCGCACCGCGCGTGGTGGCCAAGGGCACCGAGCTTGTGGCCGCGCGCATCCGCGAGATGGCGCTGGAGCACAAGGTCGCGATTCTCGAAGCGCCGCCGCTCGCGCGCGCTCTCTACAAGCACACGAAGCTGGGCGATGAGATTCCGGCAGGCCTGTACACCGCGGTGGCCGAGGTGCTGGCCTGGGTGTACCAGCTCAGGCGCTGGAAGACCGAGGGCGGCGACGCCCCGCGCACGCCGACTGACCTGCCGGTGCCCGCAGACCTTCAATACACAGTGGAAGCCGCATGAACGCGATGACAAACCTGATGCGTCTGCCGACGCGTCTGTTCTCCGGCTCGCAGTTCAAGGGACTGGCCGGGCCGATTCTCATCATCCTCATCCTGAGCATGATGGTGCTGCCGCTGCCGCCCTTCCTGCTCGACCTGCTGTTCACCTTCAATATCGCCATGTCGGTGATGGTGCTGCTGGTGAGCATGTACACGATGAAGGCGCTGGACTTCGCGGCCTTCCCGGCCGTGCTGCTGTTCTCGACGCTGCTGCGCCTGTCGCTGAACGTGGCGTCCACGCGCGTGGTGCTGATGCACGGCCACACCGGGCCCGACGCGGCGGGCAAGGTGATCGAGGCCTTCGGGCACTTTCTCGTGGGCGGCAACTTCGCGGTGGGTGTGATGGTCTTCATCATTCTCGTGCTCATCAACTTCATGGTGATCACCAAGGGTGCGGGGCGCATTGCCGAGGTGGGCGCGCGCTTCATGCTCGACGCGATGCCGGGCAAGCAGATGGCCATCGACGCCGACCTCAACGCCGGCCTGATCGGCGAAGACGTGGCCCGCAAGCGCCGCACCGAGGTTGCGCAAGAGGCCGACTTCTACGGCTCGATGGACGGCGCCAGCAAGTTCGTTCGCGGCGACGCGATCGCGGGCCTGCTCATCATGGTGATCAACATCATCGGCGGGCTGGTGGTCGGCATGCTGCAACACGGGCTCGACTTTTCCACTGCCGGCAAGACCTACACGCTGCTGGCCATCGGCGACGGCCTGGTGGCGCAGATTCCGGCGCTCGTTATCTCCACCGCCGCCGGCGTGATCGTGTCGCGCGTGACCACCGACGAAGACGTGGGCAGCCAGCTCACGGGCCAGCTCTTTTCCAACCCGCAGGTGCTGTTTCTCACGGCCGGCATCGTCGGCCTGCTGGGCATGATCCCGGGTATGCCGAACCTGGCGTTCCTGCTGATCGCGGGCGGCCTGGTGTGGCTGGGTCGACGGCTTGTGATGCGCAAGCCGCAGGAAGCCGCGCAGAAGGCAGCCGCCGCCGCGCAGGCCGCGAACCCCGCGCCTTCGGCCGAGATGGAAGAAGCGACGTGGGACGACGTTGCAATGGTCGACCCGCTGGGCATGCAGGTCGGCTACCGGCTCATTCCGCTGGTGGACCAGTCGCAGCAGGGCGAGCTGCTGGGCCGCATCAAGAGCATCCGCAAGAAGATCGCGCAGGAGATCGGCTTCCTGGTGCCGGTGGTGCACATCCGCGACAACCTGGAGATCAAGCCCAACACCTACGTCATCAGCCTGAAGGACGTGGAGATCGGGCGCGGCGAGGCCTTCCCCAACCAGTGGATGGCCATCAACCCCGGGCAGGTGACGGGCACGCTGCCCGGCACGCCCACGCGCGACCCGGCCTTCGGCCTGGCGGCGGTGTGGATCGACGCCAGCCTGCGGCAACAGGCGCAGGTGCAGGGCTACACGGTGGTCGATGCCTGCACGGTGATGGCCACGCACCTGAACCACCTGATCCAGACGCATGCCGCAGAACTGCTGGGCCGCCAGGAAGTGCAGCAGCTGCTCGACCAGATCGCCAAGACCGCGCCCAAGCTCACGGAAGACCTGGTGCCGAAGGTGCTGTCGCTCAGCACGCTGCACAAGGTGCTGCAGAACCTGCTCGACGAAGAGGTGCCCATCCGCGACATGCGCACCATCCTCGACGTGATGGCCGAGCATGCGCCGACCATCAAGGACCCGACCGAACTCACCACGCTCACGCGCCTGGCGCTGGGCCGCGCCATCACGCAGCAGCTGTTCCCGGGCGACACCGAGATGCAGGTGATCGGCCTCGACGGCTCGCTCGACGGCGTGCTGCAGCAGGCCTTGACCAACAGCAGCGGCATCGAGCCCGGCATTGCCGACAACCTGCTCAGGCAGGCGCAGGCCGCGATCCTGCGCCAGGAGCAGATGGGCCTGGCGCCGGTGCTCGTGGTGCAGCACGCGCTGCGCGTGCTGCTGTCCAGATTCCTGCGGCGCAGCCTGCCGCAGCTGAAAGTGCTTTCGCATGCGGAGATTCCTGACTCCCGCACCATCAAGATCACCACCGCCATCGGAGGACGAGGTTGAATTCCAAGCAGACCGACGTGCGCACCACCGCGCGCAAATTCGTCGCGGCCACCAGCCGCGAAGCCCTGAGGATGGTGAGGGAGGCGCTGGGCGCCGACGCCATCGTGCTGACGCATCGCGCAATGGCCGAGGGCGTCGAGATCGTCGCAATGGTCGAGGGCGAAGTGCAGGGGGTGTTGAAAGACACCGCGCCTGTGCCTGCGAAGCCCGTGGTGATCGCGGGGCCCGTGGCATCGGTCCCCGTGCCTGTGGCGGCCCCTGTGCCCGCTCCTGCACCCGCACCCGCTGACACCGTGCTCACCGAACTGCATTCCATGCGCGGCATGATCGAAGAGCAGCTCGCCAGCGTCGTGTGGAACGACAAGCAGCGCCGCGACCCGGTGCGCGGCCGCCTGCTGCGCACGCTGCTTGGCGCCGGCTTCAGCGCGGGCCTGTCGAAGGCCATGCTGGAGAAGATGCCCACCGGCCAGACGTACGCCGAAGGCATGGCCTACGTGCGCTCGGAGCTGATCCGCGCCGTGCCCGTGCATGAAGACGAAGACGCGCTGTTCGCGCAGGGCGGCGTCTACGCCCTGATGGGCCCGACCGGTGTCGGCAAGACCACCACCACCGCCAAGCTGGCCGCGCGCTGCGTGATGCGCTTCGGCGCTGACAAGCTCGCGCTGGTGACCACCGACAGCTACCGTATCGGCGCCTACGAGCAGCTGCGCATCTACGGCCAGATCCTTAATGTGCCGGTGTACGCCGTGAAGGATGCGGCCGACCTGCACCTGGTGCTGCAGGACCTGCGCGACAAGCACATGGTGCTGATCGACACCGTCGGCATGAGCCAGCGCGACCGCGCCGTGTCCGAGCAGATCGCGATGCTCGGCCAGAGCCAGCGGCCCGTGAAGCGGCTGCTGCTGCTCAACGCCACCAGCCACGGCGACACGCTCAACGAGGTGGTGCACGCCTACCGCCATGGCAACGAGCTCACCGGCTGCATCTTCACAAAGGTCGACGAGGCCACGCATCCGGGCGCACTGATCGACACCGTGATCCGCCACCGCCTGCCGGTGCACTACATCTCCAGCGGCCAGAAGGTGCCTGAGAACCTGATGCAGGCCGACCGCGCGCAGCTGGTGGACAGCGTGTTCCAGCCGCGCCAGCACAGCCCGCTGTTCGTGCCCGCGGAAAGCGATCTGCACGAGGAGCCGGCGGGCGCGGGCCCCTCGGCGCAGGTGGTGCAGGCGCAGGGCGAGACCGACCGCCTGCGGCTGAAGTACCAGAACCTGATTCGCGCCATGGCGCACGACGCGCAAGAGCTCGCCACCACCGCGAGCGCGCTGGCGGGCGCACAGATCGGCTTCGAGCGTTCGCGCGCACTGTGGCGCCAGGCCGGCGACGAAGGCTCCGGCCAGAAAGCCGTGCTGCACGACCTGATGGTGCATGCGCGCAGCGAAGTGGCCGCTGGCTGCGAGACCCATGTGCTCGCGCTGTGCGGGCAGGTCGGGCTGCGCTCGAATGAAGGCGGCGACGCCTATGAATGCCACGGCAGCCTGCTGCTGTCGGACCGCACGGGCCTGCCGCTGGCAGCGCCGAACCAGTGGCTGTCGACCGCCGCCACCCGCGGCATGAAAGACGCCGCGCGCAAGCCCGGTGCACGCCAGGTGCCGTGGCTGCGCCAGCAGGACTTCGGCCACAAGCCGCTGGTGCATCTGTTGACGAGACTGCCCGGCATCGAGGCCATGGTGCAGTGGCAGGCCGCGGGCCAGCGCTGGCTTGCGCGCGCGCCGGGCTCCACCGCGGTGATCGACGTGCGCACCGGCGCACCCGACACGCTCGCTCGCATGGACTTCGAATTCGGCGAGGGGCGGCCCGTGCGCTTTCGCGGCAAGGCGGCGTTGCGCAGCGAGGCGCATGCCGACGTGGTGCTGCGCTTCAACGCGGCCGCCATGGCGGCGGGCATCGGGCGCGATGCGATGCCCGCGCTGCGCTGCGTCGCCACGCGGGTGGTCGATGCGCGCACCGGCAACGTGCTGGCGCAGGGCCATGCATTGACCAATATCGGCGCGGACGTTTCCACGCAGCAGCTCGCGCAATGGCAGGGCTGGGCCAGCGACGCCGAGCCCTGCTTCCGACTGCTGCGCGACGGTGTGCAGATGGTCGGCGGCATCGGCGAACTGGGCGACCCCGACATCATGAAGCGGCTGCTGATCGCCGGCCAGATGACCACCACCGTGTGGCGCCTGCTGCAAGCCGAAGGCGATTGGGCCGACCGCACGCGCGCGCTGCTGGGCCAGCTCACGGGGCGCCCGGCGCGCAACGGACGGGCCATGAGCGGCAGTGCTCTGTATGCGGGCGTGGGCAAGCTCTTTCTGCTGCTGGAGGCGCTGGGCACCGAGTCGACCGCTCCCACGCAGGCGCCGCGTGCGCTGGAGAAGTTGGGTTGAGGAATCAGGAATGAACAAGCTGGTTGCGGATCAGGCCGACGGACTGCGGCGCATGCTCGCACCGACGCATGCGCGCGTGGTGGCCGTCGCAGGCCTGGGGCAGGGCGCGGGGAGTACCACGGCCGCGATGAATCTCGGTGTGGCACTGACCCTGCAGGGTCGCAACGTGCTGCTGCTGGACGAGCACTGCCCGACTGTGGGCTCCGCCTGTGAGGTGTGGGACATCGATCCGCTGGGGAACCTGGCCGATGTAGCAAGCCAGCGCCTGACGCTGGATGGTGCAGAGGTCAAGGCAGCCTGCGGCGTGCACGTGCTACCCGCGCCGCACGGCGCGGTGAATGGTGCGGATGGAGAAATCGACCCGCGCAAGTTCTGGCACGACGGCGTCGTCATCGTCGATGCGGCTTTCGACGCCGAGGGCCGGTTGTCGGCGCTCGCGCAGGGCGCGGACGACCTGCTGCTGGTGCTGCAGCCGCACCCCGCGTCGATCACCGCGGCCTATGCAGGCATCAAGCGGCTGCACCACGCGCACGGCCTCAAGCAGATGCGCTTCCTGGTCAACGGCGCGGCCGACGTCGTGGCCGCGCGCCAGATCATGAGCAACCTCGCGCATGCCGCCAGCCGCTATCTCGCACTGCTGCTGCAGCCCGCGGGCTGGGTGCGCTTCGACCCGCTCGTTGCCGACGCGTGGCGCCTGAAGAAGACCATCGTCGAGGCCTTTCCCGCGAGCCATGCCGCTGTCGACTTCCGGCGCATTGCCGGCGAGGTCGACCGCTGGCCCTGGCGCGCGGCCGAGCCGCTGCAGGCCGTGGCCTGAGCCCGCCGACCCGGACAACCCAAGAAGGACGGCCGTGTACACCGCACAGGGAACCATCGAGAAATCACATCTGCTGGCGCAGCACCAGCCGCTGGTGCGCCGCATCGCGCTGCAGATGATTGCCAAGCTGCCGGCCAGCGTGGAGCTGGACGACCTGATCCAGGCCGGCATGCTGGGCCTGCTGGACGCCTCCAGCCGTTACCAGGACAACCGCGGCGCGCAATTCGAGACCTTCGTCAGCCAGCGCATCCGCGGCGCCATGCTCGACGAACTGCGCGCCAGCGACTGGGGCTCGCGCGGCCTGCGCCAGTCGGCGCGCGGCGTCGAGAAGGCGATACAGGCGCTGGGCCACAAGCTCGGGCGCTCTCCCACCGAAGGGGAGATCGCCAAGGAGCTGAAGATGGACCTGGAGGCGTATCAGTCGCTGCTGCAGGAGATCCAGGGCTGCCAGCTGGTGTATGTCGAAGATTTCTCCAAGGACGACCCGGACAGCCCGTTCCTCGACAGCCATTCGCAGGATGCGCGCAAGGACCGGCGCGGCAGCGACGATCCGCTGGAGCAGCTGCTGGAAAGCGGCTTCCGGCATCAGCTGGTGGACGCCATCGGTGCGCTGCCGGAGCGCGACCAGCTGCTGCTGAACCTCTACTACGAGGAAGAGCTGAACCTGCGCGAGATCGGCGCGATCCTGGAGGTGAGTCAGTCGCGGGTGTGCCAGCTGCACAGCCAGGCGATCAGCAGGCTGCGGGCCAAGCTGAAGGATGTGCTGTAGCGAACTCCGGGGCCAGGGCCGCCGCCTGAATCAGAAAGTCGCATCGAGCACCTGCGAGGGGATGAGGCCGTTGAGCGTCACATTGTTCGTTAGTGGATCGAACAGTTGCGGTTGCAGAACGTACTTCCAGGCGCCGTTCCTGTAGTACAGGAAGTTGAAGGCGTTCGGCAGCGGAATATGCTGGTTGGCGTGGCCGTAGTCGTCGAAGCCGATGTACGAGATCACTTCCTGCCCTTGCGTCTGGATCATCTGATTGATGTTGGCTTGCCCGGGGTGCTGGTGGTGATACACCCTGATCAGATGCGCACCGAGCGGCGAGTTCGTCACCATCAGGGCGCAGCCATTCATGGCGGCGGTGAAGACGAACCTGTGCTGCGGGTTGTGTCGAGGTACGTCGACGAATCCGGGCATCACGTTGCCCTGGATGAAAGGACACCAATACGCCGAGATCGGCTGATCCTGATGGAGGACATTTCCCACCGGCCTCAAGGTGACCTGGAGGGCTTGCGCGGTGCCCTGCAGATCGAACGAGCCCATCTTGGCCGTGTTGAGTACCAGGACCTGCATGGCGAAAGCTGGATTCTGCTGCGCCTGCGCGTTCTGCATGAACCACGAAACGCCGTTGATCGCGCGAAGCTGCGCGTACGCAACGGGATCGGCTCGGAAGAGTTGGTTGTGTCCGTTCACGTGTGATGTCTATTTGCGTTGGAATGGGAGGGGCAAAGTAGAGCGCTGCACCATGGGGCCCAAGCGGCGACCTGTGCCGTTTCATCTTCACGAGCCGCTTGTCATTTCGTGCGCGGCTGATGGTAGGAGCGCGACGGTGCGAAGGCCATCCCCAGGAACAAGTAGATGGGTGCCTTATTTGTCATGCGCCATTAGGCGTTGTCCGTCAGCAATCCGCGCCCGCCGCTGGCGTGCCACGCCCGCACGCACGGCAAAGCTCGGCCTCTTGCCAAAGACTCCCAAGCAACCCTCCTCACGGCTTCACGCCGACCGCCCGAACCGCCCCATTGGCGACTACGCGCTCATCGGCTCGACCCACAGCGCGGCCCTGGTGCATTGCGGTGGCGATATCGAGTGGCTGTGCCTGCCGCGCTTCGATTCGGCCGCGATGTTCGCCAGCCTGCTCGGCGACGAGCACAACGGCCATTGGACGATGCGCGCCAAAGACCGCAAGGCGCGTGTCACGCGGCGCTACCTGCCCGGTACCGTGGTGCTCGAAACCACGATCCGCACGGCCAAGGGGACGGCCATCGTCACCGACTTCATGCCCCGACCCGCGCTCGACGGCACGCACGAGGTCGTGCGCATCGTGCAGGGTGTGCGCGGCACGGTCGCCATGCATACCGAGTTCCGCATCCGCTTCAACTACGGCGGGTGGTGCCCGTGGATGGAGCGGCGCGACGGCGCGGTGTTTGCCACGGCCGGACCGGACTCGGTGCGCATCAGCTCCGGCGTGCCGCTGACCAACGAGAACTTCGCGAGCTTTGCCGACTTCACCGTGTCCGCGGGGCAGGCCATCGCGTTCAGCCTCGACTGGTTTCCCTCGCACCTGAAGCCGCCGGTGACGCGCGATGCCAGCGCGCTGCTGGCGCGCACCGTCGCCGAATGGAGCGCGTGGACCGGTCGCTGCGGCTACCACGGCGAGTTTCGCGAGCCGGTGATGCGCTCGCTGCTCACGCTCAAGGCGCTCACCTACGAGCCCACCGGCGGCATCGTCGCCGCGCCGAGCACCTCGCTGCCCGAACTGCCGGGCGGCGAACGCAACTGGGACTACCGCTTCTGCTGGCTGCGCGACGCGGCGCTCACGCTCTACGCGCTGATCGGTTCGGGCTATGTCGAGGAAGCCAGCGCCTGGCGCTGGTGGCTGATGCGAGCGGTGGGCGGCTCGCCCGAAGAGCTGCAGGTGATGTACGGCCTGCACGGCGAACGCTCGCTCACCGAACTCGAGCTCGGCTGGCTGCCGGGCTACGAAGACAGCCGCCCGGTGCGCATCGGCAACGGCGCGCACGGGCAGCGCCAGCTCGATGTGTACGGCTCGGTCATCGCGGCCTTTCATGCGGCGCGCAAGGCCGGGCTGGCGGACATGGACAAGGTGTGGCCGCTGGAGCGCGCCATTGCGAAGCACCTGATGGTGCTGTGGAAGGAACCCGACTGCAGCCTGTGGGAAGTGCGCGGCGAGCCGCGCCACTTCGTGCATTCCAAGATCATGTGCTGGCTGGCCTTCGACCGGGTGATCGCGAGCGCGACGGAGTATGGGCTCGAAGGCCCTGTCGAGCGCTGGCGGGAGGTGCGCGACGAGATCCACGCCGAGGTCTGCGCCCGCGGCTACGACGCCGCGAGCAATTCATTCGTGCAGTACTACGGCGCAGACACGGTGGATGCGGCGCTGCTGTGGATGCCGCTGATCGGCTTTCTGCCGATCCATGATGCGCGCGTGCAGGGCACCATCGCGCGCATCGAGAAGGAGCTGATCTTCAACGGGCTGGTGTACCGCTATCGCACAGAGAAAGGCGTGGACGGCCTCGAAGGCGGGGAGGGCGCGTTTCTCGCGTGCAGCTTCTGGCTGTCGAACGTGTACGTGGCCATGGGCAAGCTGCGCAAGGCACGAGCCCTGTTCAAGCGCCTGCTGGCGCTGGGCAACGACCTGGGCCTGTTCGCCGAGGAATACGACCCGGTGGCGCAGCGGCAACTCGGCAATTTTCCGCAGGCGTTTTCGCATATCGGGTTGATCAACAGCGCGCATGCGCTGGTGTCGGCGGCCGGTGGCGTGTGGGAGCTGGCGGACCTCGATGGCAAGGCGGCATCGAAGAAGACGGCGCCGAAGAGAGCGGCGCCGAAGAGGACGGCAAGAAAGACGCCGCTCAGGCGGCCGGCAGCGCGAACTCCTCGGCGCTGAACACCGTGTGGAAGACCGTGCCGTCGAACATCTCGAACAGCTTCTTCGAGACCTCGCGGCTTTCATGGCGAACGGGTGAGTCGAGTGCGCGGGCGATGTCCTCGCGACTCGCATAGCGGATCGACAGCACCATCGCCAGTTCGGGGTCGCTCACATCGCTTTCGATCTGGCGCAGCACGCGCACTTCGAGCGCACCGGGGAAGCGGGTCCACAGCGGCACGAGTTTTTCGTGCACGTGGCGGTCGAAGGCTTCTTCCATGCCGGCCTTGACCCGGCCCCTGAAAAACGCGCAGCGGATGAACATGGTGTCTCTTCTTTCCTGGGTGAAAGCCGTGTGTGGCGGGAGGCGCTTCAGCCGCGCCCGTAGCCGTCGAACTGCCGCATCATGGCCGCCGTGTCTTCGGCGCCGAGCCCGGCCGCGACGAAGGCTCGGTGCAGCTCCGAGACGGCACCCGCCAGCGGCATCGGCAGGCGCTGGCCTTGCGAGAAGGCCTGCACCGCTTCGAGGTCCTTGAGCATGTTGTCGATGCGGCCGGTAGGCGTGTAGTCGCGCGCGGCCATCTTGGGGCCGAACTCGCGCAGGATCTGGCTGTCGGCGCGGCCGCCGGCCAGTGCGGCGGGCAGCTTCGATGCATCGACGCCACCGGCTTCGGCCAGCCGCACCGCCTCGGCCACGGCCTGAAAGCCGATGGCGCAGAGCAGCTGGTTGACGAGCTTGGTGGTCTGGCCCGCGCCGCTGTCGCCCATGTGGGTGTAGTTGGCGCACAGGCTGTCCATCACGGCGCGTGCGCGCTGCACGTCGTCGGCGCTGCCGCCTGCCATCACCGTGAGTTGCCCGAGCAGGGCCTTGGGCGCGCCGCCGGAAAGCGGCGCATCGACGAAGCCCATGCCCGTGCGCTCGCGCAGCGACTGTGCGAGCCGGCGCGTGGAAGGTGGGTCGATGGACGACATGTCGATCAGCAGCCGCTTCGCATCGGCAGGTGCGGCGGCGGCGATGCCGGCCTCGCCGAAGATCGCGCGTTCCACCACCGCCGCAGAGTTGAGGCTGGTGATGACGAAGTCGCTGGCTGCCGCTGCCGCTTGCGCGGTGTCGGCCGCTTGTGCGCCTTGTGCTGCCAGCGCGGCCACCTTGGCCGCATCGAGGTCGAACACGTTCACCCGGTGGCCGCATTCGAGCAGCCGGCGCGCGATGGCCGAGCCCATGATGCCCACGCCGATCACGGCCACGCGCTGGCTGGATGCTGCTGTCATGCAGAGACTTTCATGGAAGCATCCTTCGAGCGTTGAACGAGCCGTGCGCCGATGTCGGCCACGATCTGCTGCACGGGCACGGCGATGTCGGCGTGCAGCACGTCGGGTTCGCTCGCGTCGGGCCTCTCCAGCGTCTTCAGCTGGCTGTCGAGCAGCGCCGGCGGCATGTAGTGCCCGGTGCGTTGTTCCATTCGCTGCCGCACCAGCGCGGGCGACCCGTCGAGAAACACGAACTGCAACTCGGGCGACGCGGCGCGCAGCCGGTCGCGGTAGGCGCGCCGCAGGGCGGAGCAGGCCACCACCACGCCACGCGGCGCGGCCGTGCGGTCGGCGAGGCTGGCGCCCACGCGGTCGAGCCAGGGCCAGCGGTCTTCGTCGGAGAGCGGCAGGCCGGCGCGCATGCGCGCCACGGCCTCGGGCACGTGCAGGTCATCGGCATCGACCCACGGCACGCCCAGCGTCTGCGCCAACCCGGCGGCCACGCTGCTCTTGCCGGTGCCCGACACGCCCATTACCACCACGCTCAGGCGCTGCGGCTGCTCTGGATGCTGCACGGTGCTACAGGCTCGAGGTGATGCCGCCATCCACATACAGGATGTGGCCGTTGACGAAGCTCGACGCATCCGAGGCCAGGAAGATGGCCGCGCCGCCGAGCTCTTCCACGTCGCCCCAGCGGCCGGCGGGCGTGCGGCCCGAGAGCCACGCCGTGAAGGCTTCGTCGGCCACCAGTGCCTGAGTGAGTTCGGTCTTGAAGTAGCCCGGCCCGAGGCCGTTGACCTGGATGCCGTACTTGCCGAGGTCGATCGCCATGCCCTTGGTGAGCATCTTCACCGCGCCCTTGGTGGCGGCGTAGGGCGCGATGCCCGGGCGGCCCAGCTCGCTTTGCACCGAGCACACGTTGATGATCTTGCCGCGCTTGCGTTCGATCATGCGTTGCGCGACGAAGCGGCCGACCAGGAACACGCTGTCGATGTTGGTGGTGGTGATCTTGTGCCACGCGTCGATAGGGAATTCGGCGAACGCACCGCGGTGCTGCATGCCGGCGTTGTTCACGAGGATGTCGATGGCGCCGATGTCGGCTTCGATGGCGGCCACGCCGGCTTCCACCGCGGCGGCGTCGGTCACGTCGAAGGCAATGGCCTCGGCCGCGATGCCCTTGGCGCGCAAGGCGTCGCGGGCGGCGTTGAGCGATGCGGCATCGCGTGCATTGAGCACCACGCGCGCGCCGGCGTTGCCGAGCGCAGCCGCCAGCGCAAAGCCGATGCCCTTGCTGGAGCCGGTGACGAGGGCGGTGCGCCCGGAAAGATCGAAGAGTTTCAAAGGAGGCTCCGAGTACATGGCTGACGGCATAAGTTACCGGTATCTTTTGAGATCGTCAACTGGTAAAACCTCCGCTGGCATTATTTTCTTTCATCAATTAAAGTTACCGGTATCTTATTGAGTTGCAACCGCTATCCGAGGAGACACCCGCTTGACCGCTACCGCTACATCCCCGCACGTGCTGATGCCAGGCACCTACCCGGAATGGGACATGGCGCCGATGCGGGCGGCCTACACGCTGCATCGCCTCTGGGAAGCGCCGGACCGGCAGGCCTTCATTGCCGAGCACGCGCCGAACATTCGCGCGGTCGCAACGCGCGGCGAGTTGGGTGCCAACGCCGAACTGATCGCCGCGCTGCCTGCGCTGGAGCTGATCGCCTGCTACGGCGTGGGCACCGACGGCATCGACCTTGCCGCCTGCCGCGCGCGCGGCATCCGCGTGACCAACACACCCGACGTGCTCAACGGCGACGTGGCCGACCTCGCCGTGGGGCTCACGCTGGCGGTGCAGCGGCGCATTCCGGCGGGCGATGCTTTCGTGCGCAGCGGCGCGTGGGCCGGTGGCGGCATGCCGCTGACCACCCGAGTCTTCGGCCAGCGCATCGGCATCGCGGGCTTCGGCCGCATCGGCAGCACCATCGCGCGGCGGCTCTCGGGTTTCGACGTGGAGCTGGGTTACTTCAGCCGCACGCCGAAGGCCGACAGCCCGCACCGCCACTTCGCCAGCCTGAGCGCAATGGCCGACTGGTGCGACGTGCTCATCGTCATCCTGCCCGGCGGAGAGGCCACGCGCGGCATCGTCAATGCCGAGGTGCTGCAGGCGCTGGGCCCCAAGGGCTGGCTCGTGAACGTGTCGCGCGGCACCACCGTCGACGAAGGCGCGCTGCTGCAGGCGCTGGAGGCGCGCGGCATTGCCGGCGCGGCGCTCGACGTGTTCCTCAATGAGCCGCGCATCGACCCGCGCTTTGCCGCGCTCGACAACGTGGTGCTGCATCCGCACCATGGCAGCGGCACCGAACAGACGCGCCGCGCCATGGGCGAGCTGGTGCGCCGCAACCTCGAGGCCCACTTCGCGGGCCAGCCTCTCATTACCCCCGTGCCCTGACTGGCCGAAGGAAAGAATCATGCGTTTGCGTTGTATGTGCCTCGTGATCCACGCCCCCGACGACCTGCGTCTGGACGAACAGGACGCCGGCGAGATAGGCCCCGGCCAGGTGCTGGTGAAGGTCGGCATGGGCGGCATCTGCGGCTCCGACCTGCATTACTTTCACAACGGCGGCTTCGGCACCGTGCGCATCAAGGAGCCGATGGTGCTGGGCCATGAAGTGGCCGGCACCGTGGTGGCGGTGGCGCCCGGCGTCGAGAGCGTGCGCATCGGCGACAAGGTGGCCATCAACCCGAGCCGCCCCTGCGGCGCCTGCAAGTTCTGCCTCGAAGGCCTGCCCAACCAGTGCCTCGACATGCGCTTCTACGGCAGCGCCATGCGCACGCCGCACGTGCAGGGCGCGTTCCGCAACAGGCTGCTGTGCGAGGCCACGCAGTGCGTGAAGGTGGCCGAGCATGTGCCGCTGCGCCTGGCCGCGCTGGCCGAGCCGTTCTCGGTGGGGCTGCACGGCGTGTCGCGCGCCGGTCCGCTGCTGGGCAAGCGTGTGCTGGTATCGGGCTGCGGACCCATCGGCGTGCTGGCCATTGCGGCGGCGCGCGCGCATGGCGCAGCCGAGATCACCGCTACCGATGTGGTCGACGAGCCGCTGGCCATCGCGCGTGCCATGGGCGCCGACAACGTCATCAACGTCGCGCAGGACAAGACCTGGGTGTCGCGTTATTCAGCCGACAAGGGCACCTTCGACGTGATGCTCGAATGCTCCGGCAACGAGCGCGCACTGCGCGACGGGCTGGAGGTGATGCGCCCGCGCGGCGTGGTCGTGCAACTGGGCCTGGGCGGCGACGTGAGCATTCCGCAGAACATGGTGGTGGCGAAAGAGCTCAGCATCTGCGGCTCGTTCCGCTTCCACGCGGAGTTCGCGCTCGCGGTGCGGCTCATCAACGAAGGGCGCGTGGACCTGTCGCCCGTGGTGACGCACACCTTCCCGATGCTGCAGGCGCGGCAGGCCTTCGAGCTGGCGAGCGACCGTCAGAAGGCGATGAAGGTGCTGATCGACTTCGCGGACGTGGGCGCGGAGGCCGTCGCGGCCTGACGGGTTTTCCGCAGACGCCCGCAGCGTCATCGGCTCGCGTTAGGCGTTGCGCGCGCCAGCAGGCGGATGTGTTCGAAGTCCAGCATGTCCAGCGCATGCCGCACCGCGTCGACCAGCGCCGAGTGGCGCGCGTCGGCCGCGAGCCGGTCGGCCCATTCGTGCAGGTCGCTCCAACGGCCGTCGCGCGCGAGCGTTTCGAGTTCGTCGCGCACCGATGCGGGAAGCGGCGCGATCGCGGGCACCGGTGGACGTCTCACCCTGTGGCCCGGTACGGGCACGGGCGGTGCATGGCGCGGCTGCTGCGGCTGCTGTGACTTGGTGGCCAGGGGCAGCAATTCTTTCGGCGCGTCCTTCACGATCACCGAGAAGTGCACACGCGTTCCCAGGTTGCGGTGGCTCTCCAGCAGCAGGCGCCCGCCCATGTGCTGCACGATGCGCCGCGCGATCGCCAGCCCCAGTCCGTGGCCGTTGGCGCTGGGCGCGCCCTGCGCGATGGCCTGGACGATGCGCGCCTGGTCTTCCTTGTCGATGCCGATGCCGCTGTCCCACACGTCGAACCTGAGCCGCCACGAGTCCGCGCGCGGCCGGGCCTGCACGCGCAGGCCGATCTTGCCGTCGCGCGTGAACTTCGCGGCGTTCGACAGTAAGTTCAGCAGCAGTTGCTGGAAGCGCTTGCTGTCGAGGTACACCGCGACCGGCAGCGCGCCCAGCACCTCCAGCTCGAACCGGTTGTGCTGCCGCTGCGCGAGCGTGTCTGCGTACTGCGCGATGTCGTCGATCAGCGCGCGCAGGTGCACCGGCCGGGGCTCGAAGGCGAAGGGCAGCAGCTCGCTCTTCGCGTAGTCGAGCAGGTCGTCGATCAGCGCGAGCTGGTAGGCCACGCTGCGCTCGATGGCCTGCAGCCGCTCGGGCGGCGGCGAGCTGTCGCCATGCAGCAGGCGCGCGTTGCCGATGATGGTCGACAGCGGTGCGCGCAGGTCGTGGCTGATGTAGGCCAGCAGCTGCGTCTGCTCGCGCGCCTGGTGCTCGGCCTGCTCAAGCGCGGCGTTCAGCGCGTGCGTCTTGCGCTTCACTTCTTCCTGCAGCCGTTGCTGTTCCTCGGCCTGCCAGTGCACCAGCGTGCGCTGCGCGACGCGCTGCTGCCGCGACAGGTGGTGCGCCCACGCCGCCAGCGCCACCAGGCCGACCAGCATGCCCGGGAAGCCCAGCGCATAGGCGTCGAAGCCGGGGATCGTGTGCGCCGGCATCGCGAGTTCGGTGAGCCGCAGGCACACCCCGACGGCGACGATGCTCATCACCGGAAAGGCCAGCCGCCCGCCCGGCCCCGCGCGCCGCATGTAGATGAAGGTGCCGACGGTCAATGCGAGAACCACCACCGGCGCGCTCAGCGTGCCGGCCAGCGCGAAAGGCGCGTACGGCCCCAGCAGCGTGCCCAGCACCACGACGCATTGCCCTGCCGCGAGCACCACGAAGAGCGACAGTCCGGGCGCGCGCACCGGGCTGCGCCGCGACACCGCGTACAGGTAGAACATCAGCGAGAGCACGCAGCAGCCCGCGGTGACGCCGGCCGCGCGGTAGCTCCATTCGAGGCTGTCGGGCCACAGCGCCAGCCGTGCATGGCCGCGGTAGGCGCCCTCGTAGAGCGCCACGAGCGCGAAGCCCAGGCTCTGCAGCGCCGTTGCCAGGTCGCGCGAGATGAACCACAGCGCCAGCGAATACACGGAGAGCACCAGCAGCCCGCCGATCAGCAGGCCGTCGAGCAGTGCATGGCCGCTTTCTGCTTCGCGCCAGGCGTCGGCCGAATACAGCGCCGGCGCGAGCTTGACGCTGCTGTTCGTCTGAACCCGCACCAGCACGCGAGCCTGCTCGCCGGGCTGCAGGTCGAGGGCCAGCGTCGGTACGCGCTCGCGGTCCCGTCCGGTGCGTGATCGCACCGACACGCCGGTTTGCTCATGTGTCCACGTGGCCCAGCCCGCCAGCTCGCGGCGCGCATGGAAATCAACGTGCTGCAGCCACGTGGCGTCGAGCACCAGCCGAAGCGGCTGGATCGCGCCGGTGTCGTTCACCAGCGTGAGCCGCAGCCAGAAGGCCGAACGCGAAAAGCCCGGCCGCATGCGCGCTGCGTTGCCGGGCTGGAAGCCGCCGGGCACGCCGCTGCTTTCCAGGGCATCGATTTCGTCGAGCGACAGCCGCGTGCTGGTGTCCTCGAACACCTCGGCGCGCGTGTCGAGCGCCACCGGCCAGCGGGTCGCGTCGTCGACGTGAAGCACGCCCGCCTGCGCTGTGGCCGACCCCGCCAGCCAGAAGGCGCAGCACAGCAGCAACGTGCGGATGCCGCGCAGGGCCGGGGTGGTCACCGCCTTCTCAACGCCGCATCAGGCCGACGGCACCGATGGCGGAGAGGTCGAGGCGGCAGGCGCCTGGCGAAACGCCGTGGGCGTGCGGCCGAAGCGCTCGCGGAATGCGGTCGAGAAGTTGGCCGCGCTGGAGAAGCCCACGGCCAGCGCGACTTCTTCCACGCTGAGCGCCGACTCCGCAAGCAGCCGCTGCGCCTCGGCGAGGCGTGCCTCGCGCGCGAACTCGAACACCGTGCGGCCGGTCTGTTCGCGGAACACGCGCGACAGCCGCTTTTCGTGCGTGCCCACGCGCGCCGCCAACTCGGGCAGGGTGGGCACGTTCGCCAGGTCGGCGCGCACCAGGCGTTCGATGGCCTGCGCGAGCACGCGGTCGGTGTGGTCGGCGCCCGGGGTGCTGGTGCCGCATTCCCGTTTCGCGTTTTCCACTGCGCTCTCGGCCTGCGCGATGCAGGCCTGCGCCTGTTGCCGGCTGCTTGACAGTGCAAGGTGCACGGCCACGCGCGCCAGCACTTCCGCGGGTTCGAAGGGCTTCAGGATGTAGTCGACCGCGCCTTCGCGCAGGCCGGTGAGCCGCTCTTGCACCGAGCTCGACGAGGTCACGAAGATCACAGGAATGCGTGTCGTCGCGCGGTCGGCTTTCAGCAGCCGGCAGGTCGCGAAGCCGTCGGTGGCGCCCATGCGCACGTCCAGCAGTATCAGGTCGGGCTGCAGCGCCGTGGCCCTGCGGTAGCCCTCCAGCGCGTTGAACGCCAGGCTGATGCGGTGCCCGGCTTCGCGCAGTACTCCCAGCAGCAACTGCAGTTCTTCGACGTTGTCGTCGATGACGAGGATGTGCGCGCGCCGGGGTGGCGTGGTCGACCAGTAAGACATGGACGTCGAGCGTAGGAGTGCGTCGCCGAAACGCTGTGTGATTTAGTTCACATTATGTTGCATTCGTAAACAAATGTCATTAACGGCAAAGCTTTTGTCCTGAATGCCAAAAGTGCACCGGTGAGTGGGGTCCAAGAATCGCGCCCTTTCCGGAGCACCCCGCCGCATCGAGCGGCGACAAAAGAAACGGTGCCCGGTCCATCAGAGCAATCACGAGGGACGGGATGTTCAGGACCCCAACGAATCTGTCGCACGCATCGGCGCGTCGCGACGTGCCTTCCAACGCCGCGCGCTTGCGCCGCTGCCTGACGCGCCTGGCAGCGCCTCTGGCGGGGCTGCTGTTCGCTGCGGCCGCGCATGCCGTGCCGCAGGTGTCGAGCCTTGTCCATTCACCCGACATCCTTCCCGCCGGCGGCACGGTGACCAGCACGATCACCATCGCCGAGACCGACAGCCTGCCGATCGGCGCGCCGGGCGCCTCCTTCACCTACACGATCCCCGTGGACACGGTCTACATGGGTACTGGCACGGTCCCCGTGGGCAGCTGCTCGTCCGGCGTCGCGGTGGGCGCAGCCGGCCCGGGCACGCTGACCTGCTCGGGCATCACGTTGGGTGCGAACGAGTTACGCGATTTCCAGGTACTGCTGCGCACCACCGTCCAGGGCACGCTGAGCGTCACCGCCGCGATCAGCGGGGGCAGCTCGAGCGAAACCAAGATCATCACGGTGAACCAGGGCGCCGACGTGTCGGTGGCCATCAGCGCACCGGCCACCGCGCCGAGCGGCAGCACGGTGCCGATCGTCTTCACGCTCACCAACAACGGCCCCGACACCAGCTCGGGCTCGAGGCTGACCTATTCCGTTCCCACGGGGTTGTCGGTCTCGGGCTCCGGCCTGCCTTCGGGCTGCTCGATCAGCGGCAGCCTGCTGACCTGCAACGTGCCGGCCACGCCGGCCACCACGGGCAGCAACACGCGCACCTTCACCGTCAACGGCGTGGTCACCGCGGGCGCCGGCTCCACCATCACGCACCAGCCGGCCGTGGCGCCGGCGGGTTCGATCGGCGATGGCGTTTCCACCAACAACAGCGCCACTGCCAACACCACCGTGACGGCGGGCTACGTGCTCGCGCTCGCCAAGAGCCATGACGGCGGCCAGCTGCTGGTGGGGCAGCGCTTCAACTTCCGCCTGAGCCCGAGCTTCAGCGGCACCGCTCCCACGGGCGTCACGCTGAGCGACACGCTACCGGCCAACTTCACGATCCAGCCGTTCTCCGCGGGCGGCGGCTGGACCTGCTCGGTCGCCGGCCAGACGGTCAGCTGCACGCGCACCGACATCGGCGGCACCGGCGGCGCCAACGTGGCGCTCGGCGACATCCTCATCCCCGTGATCGCCTCGTCTGCCGGCACCGGCGTCGTCAACCAGGCCACCGTGAGCGCGACCGGGCCCATCGCCAACTCCGCCACGGGCAGCGTGCCCGCCGACGTGGCGGTCTCCGCCACCGACTTCCGCGCCGACAAGCGACGCGGCTGGCCGCAGAACAACGTGCCGCTGGGCCAGGCCTTCGACTACCAGGTCGGCAGCACCAACCTCGGCAGCACGCGCCTGCTGGCGGGCAGCACCATCCAGCTGGTGGACGACCTGCCGGCCGGCGTGCAGATCAACAGCGTCACGCAGCGCGACGGCTACACCTGCACGGTGACCCAGGGCGGCACCACCGTCGTCCCGACGCCCGCCACGCCGGTGCCCGGCCCCGCGACCGTGACCTGCACGCGCACGCTCGCCACCGACATCGATGTCGACCTGTCGAACGGTGCCAGCGCGCGCAATGGCGGCTACATCATCGTGAACGCCACCATCCCGGCGCTGCCGTCGGGAGGCGGCCAGATCGTCAACAGGATGTGCGTGAACGTGGCGTTGCCCGCGAGCGCGCCCACGCTCGGCACCGACCCGGACGCCAACACCGGCAACGACTGCGTGAACCTCGGCACCGGCGTGGACGACGTCGCCACCGCCGCTGACGTGAAGGTGCTCAAGCGCGTGGTGGGCATCGGCGACAGCGCCGGCAACCGCCAGATCGCGGGCCAGGACGTCACCTGGCAGATCGAGGTGGTCAACGCCGGCCCCTCCGAGGCGCAGAACGTGGTCGTCACCGACAGCTTCGCTCAGGTGATCGGCGCAGGCAGCGTTTCGCAGACGCCCAACGGCGGCACCTTCGCGGGCACCTGCGCGCTGCCGGCCAACGGCGGCGGCTTCGGGCAGGCGTCGCTGTCGAACTGCACGCTGTCGACCCTGCCGGTCTGCCGCGCGAGCACCGACCCCGCCAGCGCCCTGCCGCTGTGCCCGGTCATCCAGGTCGTCGCCAAGCACTACGGCGACGGCGCCTCGGCCACCGACCACGGCTTCCAGATCAACAACACCGCCAATGCACTGGCGACCACGCCGGCAGATCCGGACCTGGCCAACAACAACGGCAGCGCCTCCGCCTTCCTGCTCGCGCGCACCGACGTGACGGTCACCAAGTCGGCCAGCCCCACTTTGGCACCGGTCGGCCAGGTGCTCACCTACACGTTGACCGCCGTCAACCGGAACGTGCCGCAGAGCCTGAGCCGCGCCTATGCCGTGAGCCTGACGGACACGCTGCCAGCGAACCTGATGTTCATTGATGCAATCCCGTCCGGCGGCGGCACCTGTGGCACGACACCGACGACGACGAGTCCCACCGGCGCCACGAACAACCAGCTCGTGTGCACCTGGAACTCGCTCAACCGCAACGTGCAGCAGACCGTCACGGTGCGCGTGCGGCCGCTGTACGCGCTGCTGGGAGAGCCGCCGCCCGTGACCAACAACGTGGTCGTGAAGACGGAAACGCCCGAACTCGACATGACTAACAACGCCGCCAGCGCCTCGACCTCGGTCTCCGCACCGACGTACGACCTGGCGGTGACCAAGCACGACGATGCCGACCCGGTGAACGTGGGCGACGACGTCGGCTACACCATCACCGTGTCGAACAACGCCGCATCGACGGCGGAAGGCGTGCGTCTGGTCGACACCCTGCCGCAGGCCCTGCTCTCCGGAGAAGCCGCACCCACTTTCGTGTCCGCGAGCGCGCCGGCGGGGATCCTCATCACCAGCCCGGCGGTTGGTACGTCAGGCGGGCAGGTCACATTCACCATTCCTGCGCTGGGCGGCAAGCAAAGCGAGAACGGGGCAACCGGAGAGCCCGATACGCTGCAGTTCCGCGTGGTACTGCGCGGCGTTTCGCGCGGCACCTTCCAGAACAACGCCAAGGTCGATTTCGTCCTGGCCGCGCAGAACGCCTACGACACGAAGCAGGCCAACAACGCGGTGGCCGAGAACACCACCTTCCGCTTCAAGGCCGACGTGCAGGTGGTCTCCAAGGCCGCTGTCTCCTCTGGCACTGCCACGCCGCTGGCCACCGTGTCGTCGGCCCAGACCTTCGACTGGCTCGTGCAGCTGCGCAACAACGGCCCCGACAGCGCAGAAACCACCAGCTTCACCGACACCCTGCCCGCGCCGCTGGTGCTGGCCGGCACGCCGGTCTTCACCGTCACCGGCGGCAGCTTCACGCCCGCCGCGCCCACCTGCACCGGCGCGGCCGGCAGCACGGCCGTGAGCTGCGCCATCACTTCGATGCCGGCCAACGGCACCGCCACCGTGCGCATCCCGGTGCGCTTCAGCGGCGCGGCGCCGGCCAACGGCACGGTGCTCACCAACCGCGCCCACATCGTCACCACCGGCTCGGGCGACACCAACGGCGGCAGCGATGCGGACAGCGGCAACAACTTCAACGACGGCAGCGTCACCGTGCAGAACAGCGCGCTCTCGGGCCGCGTCTATGAAGATCTGAACGGCAGTGGCGTGATTGATGCCGGCGAACCCGGCATCGCCGGCGTCACGATGCAGTTGAGCGGCACCGACAGCCTGGGCAACGCCGTCACGCAGACGACCACCACCGACGCCAACGGCAACTGGTCCTTCACCGTGCAGGCCGGCACGTACAGCGTGGTCGAGATCCAGCCTGCGGGTTACCTGCCCGGTATCACGCGCGCGGGCACTGTGGGCGGCATCACACGAGGCACAGTGCCAAGCGCGGGCGCGGGCGTCACCAATGGGCCGAACGGCTCGAACGCCAATCGCATCGACGGCATCGTGCTGGCCCAGGGCGAAGCCTCCATCGCCAACAACTTCGGCGAGGTGCGCGCGGCCAGCCTGGCCGGCCGCGTCTACCAGGATGCCGACTACAACGGCTCCAGCGCGGGCGACCCCAGCATCGCCGGCGTGACTGTCACGCTCACCGGCACCGACATGTTCGGCAATGCGGTGTCTCAGACCACCACCACAGCGGCGGGCACCGGCAACTACGCCTTCAACAACCTCGCGCCCGGCAACTACGTGCTGACCGAAACGCAGCCCGCGGGCTTCGCCGACGGCAGCGACGCGGCCGGAACCTCCGGCGGCACCGCGGGCAACGACGTGGTGAATGGCATCGCGCTGCGCTCCAACGCGAACGGCACCGGCTACGACTTCGGCGAGCAGCTCACCCGCATTTCGGTGGTCGTGTTCTCCGACGTCAACAACAACGCCAGGCCCGACACGGGCGAAGCCGGCATCGCTGACGTCAATCTGCGTCTGACAGGCACGGACGCGGCAGGCAACCCGGTGAACATCGTCGCGGTGCCTACCGGCACGGTGGGCGGCTACGAGTTCCGCAACGTGCCTCCTTCGGGCGCTGGCGGCTACACCATCACCGAAACCCAGCCATCTGGCTACGCGCCCGGGCAGGCGAGCAGCAACGGCCATCCGGGTACGGCGCAGGCTGGAGGCAACGTCATCACCGGCGTGACCGTCTCCGGCACCACCGTGCCGCTCACCCAGGGCGACTACCTCTTCGGCGAACTGCTGCCTGCCGGCATTTCGGGCCGTGTCTACTACGACCGCGACGGCAACGGCGCGCAGGGGGCACCCGCCACTGAACCCGGCATCGCGGGCGTCACGATCACGCTCACGGGCACCGACATCAATCAGCAGCCGGTGTCGCGCACCACTACTACCGACGCCAACGGTGACTACAACTTCCAGGGCATCGGTGCGGGCTCGTACACCGTGACCGAGACGCGGCCCACGGGCTACGGACCAGGCCTGACGCGTGCCGGCACCGTCGCCGGCACGGGCAGCGTGCGCGGCACCGTGCCGACCACTGGCAGCGGCGTGACCAACGGACCCAACGGCTCGACCGCGAACGTGATCCAGAAGATCGTGCTGGGCGCCGGCGTCGCCGACGCGAGTTCCACCGGCAACAACTTCTCGGCCGTGAAGCCCGCCAGCCTCTCGGGCTACGTATACGCCGACGTGGCGCCTTCCAACGGCACACGCGACACCGGCGAGCCCGGCATCGCAGGCACCACCATCCGCGTGACCGGCACCGACTTCCTGGGCAACCCGGTCGACCGCACGGTGCAGACCGCTGCCGACGGCCGCTACCTGGTCGACGCGCTGACGCCCGGCACCTACCAGATCGACGAGACGCAACCCGCCGGCGTGGCCGACGGCCCCGAGTCGCTCGGCACTGTTGGCGGCGCCGCGCGCGGCACCGTCAACCCCGGCGGCACCAACGACCGCTTCGGCGGCCTCGCACTGGTCTCGGAAGACGTGGGCATCGACTACAACTTCGGCGAGCGCGGCGGCCAGATCGCCGGCTGGGTGTACGTCGACACCAACAACGACGGCGTTCGCCAGCCCACCGAGGTCGGCATTCCCGGCGTGACGCTCACGCTCACCGGCCGCTCGGCCAGCGGCCTGGTGGTGAACGCCACCGTGGTCACCGACGCCAGCGGCCGCTACGTCTTCACCGGCCTGCTGCCGGCCGACGCGGCGGGCTACACCATCCGCGAGACGCAGCCCGTGACGTATGCCGACGGCCTCGACGCCGTGGGCACGCTCGAGGGCACGGCCAGCGGCACGCTGGGCAACGACGTCATCGGCGCCATCGCGTACCGCGGCGGCAACGGCGACAACTACAACTTCGGCGAACGCGGCGCATCGCTGGCGGGCACCGTCTACAACGACGCCAACCGCAACGGCACGCGCGAGCCGCAGGACTTGCCGATCCCGGGCGTGACCATCACGCTCACCGGCACCGATGCCGCGGGCCAGCCGGTGACGCGCACCGCCGTCACCGACGCCAATGGCCGCTACGAACTGCCCGGCCTGCCGTTGCCCGGCAGCGGCGGCTACACCGTCACCGAGACGCAGCCCACCGGCTACGACGAAGGCATTGCCGTGCCCGGCACGCTGGGCGGCACCGCGCAGGGACCGAACCAGATCCGCGTGAACTTCACCGGCCTGGACGCCCACGGCACCGGCTACGACTTCAACGAGCACAGCAACCAGCCCGCCTCGCTCACCGGCACCGTGTGGTTCGACCAGAACCACAACCGCACCCGCGAGTCGGGCGAAGGCCAGGGCGAAGGCTGGACGGTCGAGCTGCTGCGCTGCGCCGACGGCGGCAACGCCTGCGCGGAAACCGCGGCCACCGTGCTCTACACCGTGACCACGAGCGCCAACGGCAGCTACCGCTTCGGCGACCTCGTGCCCGGCGAATACCGCGTGCGCTTCCGCGCGCCCGACGGCCGCGTCGTGGGCGGCGTATGGCCGACCGATGCGTCGCAGAACGGCGCGAGCGGCCCGTATCCCACGCCCGCCGCGAGCGATCCGCGCTTCACCATCAAGGTGCGCGTGAACGCGGGCGCCAACGTGCAGAAGCAGGACCTGCCGTACGACCCGGGCGGCGTGGTGTACGACAGCGTCAGCGGCACGCCGGTGCCGGGCGCCGTGGTGCGCCTGGTCGGCCCGCCCGGCTTCGACCCCGCGCAGCACCTGCTGGACGGGCGCGACACCTACACGACCGGCCCCAACGGCTACTACGACTTCTTCCTGCTGCCGGGCGCACCGGCCGGCGACTACCGCCTGGCCATCACGCCGCCGGGCGCCTACCTGCCGTCGTCGATGTACCCGGCCGCGGCCGGCGCGCTGGGCACGCAGTCGTGCGCGGCGCCCGCCAACGGCCCGGCACCCGCGCAGACCAACCCCTGCGTGGTGAGCCCCGGCGCAGCGCTGGTCACCGGCGCGGGCTACTACCTGATGTTCAAGATGCCGGGCGGCGGCGGCCAGCACGTGGTGGCCAACAACATCCCGCTCGACCCGTCGGACGCCACGCTCATCGAGCTGCGCAAGACGACATCGAAGCTCACCGTGAAGAAGGGCGAGCTGCTGCCGTACCGCATCACGGCGCGCAACACGCGCGGCAACCCCGTGCCGGGCGTGGCCGTGGTCGACACGCTGCCGCCGGGCTTCCGCTACATCCAGGGCTCGCTCACCGTGCGCACCATGCCCGGCGGCGTGGCGCTGCCGGTGGTGCCGCAGATCAACGGCCGCCAGGTCGTGGTGCCCGGCCAGAACTTCGCGCCCAACGAGACCAAGGAATACCTGATGGTCGCGGGCGTGGGGGTCGGCGTGGGCGAGGGCGAGTTCGTCAACCAGGTCGTCGCCCTGCAGGGCGTGGGCGGCCGCACGCTGTCGAACCTTGCCACGGCCACCGTGCGCGTGGTACCCGATGCGCTGTTCGACTGCACCGACGTGATCGGCAAGGTCTACGACGACAAGAACGCCAACGGTTACCAGGACGACGGCGAACCGGGCCTTGCCAACGTGCGCATAGCAACGGTCAACGGCGTGCTGGCCACCACCGACGCCGAGGGCCGCTACCACATCGCCTGCGCCGCCATTCCGAAGGAAGGCACCGGCAGCAACCTGGTGCTCAAGCTCGACGAGCGCACGCTGCCTTCGGGCTATCGCACCACCAGCGAGAACCCGGCGGCCGAGCGCGCCACGCGCGGCAAGGTGCTGAAGATCAACTTCGGCGCCACCGTGCACCGCGTGGTGCGCCTCGCGCTGCAGGGCGCGGCCTTCGAAGACGGCAACAGCGCGCTGCGCGCCGGCTTCGCGGGCGAACTCGACCGCACCGTGAGCGTGCTCGCCGAAAAGACGGCAGTGCTGCGGCTGGCCTACAAGGCCGCGCAGGGCGAGCCCGGATCGCTGGGCCGCCAGCGCACCGACGCGGTGAAGGCCGCGGTGCTCGCGCGCTGGAAGCAGCTCGGCGAACAACGCGCCGGGCGCAACGAGCCGCCGCTTTTCAACCTGGACATCGAGGTCGAGCTGGTGCCTGCCACCGCCGCCTCGGACGAGGCGAAGCCATGACCCGCCCACAGACACCGAACCCGATCCAGCGAGCCGACATGAGAAGAAGAAAGACGCTTCCGAAGCGCATGGCCCTTGCAGGCGCCGTGACTGCCGCCTGCCTGAGCATGGGGCTGGCCGCCGCACAGGAGACCGCGGTGCGCGGCCGCATGCTCGACCAGGCCACGGCCGACCCGCGCGCCGTGGATATCGACGGCGCACGCCGCCTGCCGCGCAGCAGCGAGCGCGAGCTGCCCAAGGCCACCTTCGTGCTCGGCGATGCGGTCGAGCCCCGCGCGGCGACGGCCGCCGTGGCCGCATCGCCCGCCGAACGCAGCAACGCCAGCACGCCGCATTTCGATTCCGGCGCAGACGGCCTGCTGCCCGCCGACCGCGCGCAGCTCGACCGCATCGCCGACCAGGTGAAAGGCCGCGACGGCCTGCGCTTCGAGATCGTCGGCCACACCGACACGCAGCCCCTGAGTGCGAAGTCGCGCGAGCGCTTTGCCGACAACCACGCGCTGGGCCTGGCCCGCGCGCAGCAGGCCGGTCGCTATCTCACGCAGCGCCTGGGCCTGCCGGAGGTCGCGGCCTCCGCCACGTCGCGCGGCCCCGATGCACCCGTGGCCACGCCTGCAACTGACCCCGCCAACTGGGCCGCCAACAGGCGCGTGGAAGTGCGCGTGTACTGGCGCGATGCTGTCGTTGCGCCGGCACCCGCACCGGCCGACCCCGGCGTGTGCCGCACCTTCACCGCCTTCGGCACCGACGACGCACCGCTGCGCCTGAGCGTGGACGGCCAGCTGTTGTCCGCAGACGGCAAGCTCCCGTCCGCCGAAGGCACGACGAGTGCCGACCGCCAGCGTTGCGTCGACGTGCAGCTGGAGCGCAACCAACTGCGCCTGCAGTACGACAACCTCTCGCAGCCGCGCCGCCTGAGCGCCAGCGCATGGCCCACCACCGTGGTGGCGGGCGACACCGTGCGCTTCGCCGGCTACAGCAACTACCTGCTGTTCACCAGCAAGGCAGAACTGCGCGTGTTCACCGCCAACGACGTGATGCAGCGCCGCCTGGTCGCAACCGTGCCGCTGGACGCCGCATTGCGCGGCGAATGGCAGGTGCCCGAAGGGCTGCTGAACCGCCTCGCCGAAGGCGCGAGCGGCAAGCTGTACTACCGCGTGCGCGTGTACGACCGCCAGGGCCGCTTCGACGAAACCGACGACCTCTCGCTCACGCTGGCCCAGCGCCACAAGCCCGAGACCGGCACGCCGCCCGACCCGGTGCGCGAGCTGCTGCGCGGCTATGGCCAGAACAACATCGCCATCGCCAACATTCCGTTGAGCGCCGGCACCGTTACCGCCAGCGGCGCGGCCATTCGCCCCGGCGAGAGCGTGCGCGCGCTCGGCTTTGCGGTGCCGGTGGACGAGAGCGGCCGCTTCGTGTTCCAGCAGCTGGTGCCGCGCCGCGTGCAGACCGGCGAGATCGCCGTTACCGACGCTCAGGGCGCCACGCGTGCCTACCGCCGCGACTTCGAACTGCCCGCGAGTGACTGGTTCTTCGTGGGCCAGGCCGACCTCACCGTGGGCAGCAACAGCGTGAGCGGCCCGGCCGCGATCATGACCAACGACAAGAACCGCTACGGCGGTGGCGGCTGGAGCGAAGGCCGCATTGCCGGCTATGCGAAGGGCCAGCTCAACGACCGCTGGACGCTCACGGCCAGCGTCGACACCGAAGAGCGCCCGCTGAAGGAGCTGTTCCGCAACCTCGACCGCAAGGACCCGACCTCGCTGTTCCGCCGCTTCGACCCCGAGGATTCGTGGAGCACCTTCGGCGACGACTCCACCACCATCGAGGACGCGCCCACGCAGGGCCGCTTCTACCTGCGCGTGGACGACGGCCGCTCGCAGGCCATGTGGGGCAACTTCAAGCTCAACTTCGGCGACACCGAACTCACCCGCGTGAGCCGCGGCCTCTACGGCTTTCATGGCCGCTACCTGGGCGAGGAGTCGACCGCCTTCGGCGAGGCGCGCCTGAAGGTCGACGCCTTCGCGGCCGAGCCCGGCACGCTGGCCGCGCGCGAGGAATTCCGCGGCACCGGCGGATCGCTCTACTACCTGCGCAACCAGGACATCACGCGCGGCGCCGAGCGCGTGACGCTGGAAATCCGCGACAAGGACTCCGGCTTCGTGCTCAAGCGCACGCAGCTCGTGCCGAGTTCCGACTACGAGATCGACTACCTGCAGGGCCGCGTGCTGCTGTCGGCGCCGCTGCCCAGCCTGTCGGACGACGGCTCGCTGGTGCGCGCCGGCGGCTTTACCGGCATGCCGACCTACCTGGTGGTGGACTACGAATACACGCCGCTGACTTCCTCGCTCGACACGCTCGCCGTGGGCGGCCGCGTGTCGTGGTGGGCCAACGACCACGTGGGCGTGGGCGTGACGGCGTCGCGGCAGGACCAGATCGGCGGCGACCAGCGCCTGGCCGGCACCGACATCACGCTGCGCAAGACCGAGAACACCTACTTCAAGGGCGAGTTCGCGCGCAGCAAGGGCCCGGGCACCAGCCAGCTCGACTCGCTGGACGGCGGCTTCAGCTTCACGGGGCGCAACGGTGCCATCGGCAACACGCTGGGCAACGGACCCACCGGCAACGCAAACGCATGGCGCCTCGAAGGCCAGGCCGACCTGGGCGACTTCGACATCCGCGGCGGTGGGCGCGTGAGCGCCTACGCGCAGTCGCGCGACGCGGGCTTCTCGGCGCCGGGCCAGTACGCGAGCAACGCCACGCGCCAGACCGGCGTGCAGGCCACCGTGCCCTTCGGCGAGAAGGGCCAGAGCGGCGCAGGCGAGCTGCGCCTGAAGGCCGACCGCCGCGACGAGCGCGACGGCTACAACAGCAGCGTGCTCGACGCGCAGTACGCCCTGACCCTGTCGCCCGAGTGGAAGCTCGGCCTCGGCCTGCGCTACGACGACAAGACCGGCGACGCGCTCATCACCAGCCCGTCGCTGCCGACCACGCAGGCGGTGTCGGGTGAGCGCGCCGACGCGGCCGTGCAGCTCGAATACATCGGCAGCGATCGCTGGAGCGCCTACGGCTTCGCGCAGAAGACGCTGCGGCGCACCGGCACGCGGCTGGAGAACGACCGGCTGGGCTTCGGCGGGCGCTACCGCGTCAACGACAAGCTCGCGCTGCGCGGCGAGGTCTCCACCGGTGACGGCGGGCTGGCCGGCAAGGCCGGCGTCGACTACCAGTACGACGACCGCTCCAACCTCTACATGACCTACGTGGCCGACACCGGCCGCACCGACGAGAACCTCATCGGCCGCGGCGGCAGCCTCGTGACCGGCGTGCGCTCCCGCGTGGGCGACGGCCTCACCATGTTCACCGAGCACCGCCAGGCCACCGGCACGCAGCCGGGCCTCACGCATGCCTACGGCGTGCAGTACGCGCCCGACACGCGCTGGACCTTCGGCGTCAACTTCGAGAACGGCTGGATCGGCGCCGAGACCCTGGGCGCCACGCGCCGCGAGGCCGTGGCCTTCACCACCGGCTATTCGAGCGAGCGCATGAAGTACAGCGGCGGCCTCGAATACCGCAAGGACCGCACCACGGCCGAGACACGCACCAGCTGGCTGGTGAAGAACTCCTTCAGCTGGAAAGTGGACGACGATGCGCGCTGGGTCGGCAAGTTCAACTGGGCCGACAGCGACAGCACCACCGGCACACTGGCCGCCGCCAAGTACACCGAAGCCATGCTCGGTTACGCGCTGCGCCCGGCGCTGAACGACCGGCTGAATCTGCTCTTCAAGTACACCTACCTGTACGACCTGTCGTCGCCGGGCCAGGTGGTGTCGGGCGGGGTCGACTCGAGCCTGGGCACCGTGTCGACCACCGGCATCGACTACCAGCAGCGCAGCCACGTGTTCGCGATCGACGCCACCTACGACATCGACCCGCGCTGGACCCTCGGCGGCAAGTACGCCTGGCGCCGCGGCGAACTGCGCGCGAGCCGCGACAACTCGTCGCCGTGGTTCAAGAGCTCGGCCGAGCTTGCCGTGCTGCGTGTCGACTGGAAGCTGGTGCGCAACTGGGACTGGATGCTCGAGTGGCGCACGCTGCGCGCCAAGGAACTCAAGGACCGCAAGAGCGGCTGGGTCACCGCCGCGTACTACCACGTCAACGAGAACCTGAAGGTGGGCGTGGGCTACAACTTCACCGACTACTCAGACAACCTCACCGACATGAGCTACCGCAGCAAGGGGTGGTTCCTGAACGTGCTCGGCAAGTTCTGACGAAGCCCGTGCCATGCGCGAAGGACACGACATGCCCATCACGGTTCCGCTGGTCGACATCGCGCAGGCGCTGGCGCGGGCGGGCTGCCCCGGCAACCGTTGCGACCGCTACCGGCTCTACGAGGAGTGGGCACGCGATTTCCAGGCCGACTTCGAGGCCCGCGCCGCGGCAGGGCGCAAGCCAGGGCGCACCTACCTGCACGACGTGACGGCCTTCGCGCTGCGCCGGGCGGCGGCGTACGGGTTCGACGTGCGCTGCGAAGACTTCGGCGCGCGGCTGTGCAGCGAGGCGCGGCTGGTTGCCGGCGTTCGCTGACCCTGGAAGAACCCGGTAGCTAGGAGCTTTCGCGCTGCTCGATGCGGAACGGGATCATCACCGTCTCCGCGGGCGGCCGGTGCCCTTCGCGCGCACCGTCGATCACACGCAGCAGCAGTTCGCCCGCCGCCTTGCCGATGCCCACGCAATCCACCGCCACGGTGGTGATGCGCGGGTGGCAGGCACGCGCTACTTCGAAATCGCCGAAGCCCGCGATCGCGATGCGGCCCGGCACGTTCCAGCCGCGCCGCTGGCATTCCATCAGCGCGCCGAAGGCCGAGAGGTCGGACACGCAGATCACCGCATCCACGTCGGGCCACTGCCGCACGAGTTGCACCACCGCTTCACCGCCTTGCGCCATCGAGATCGGCGGCTGGCCGAAGCTGATGACGCGGCCGTCGGGCAGGCCCAGTTCGCGGATCGCCTCCGCATAGCCGCGTTGGCGGTCCGCGCCGCGCGTGTCGCGGTTCGAGGTGCCGCCGATGAAGGCGATGCGCCGGTAGCCCTTGCCGTGCAGGTGCCGCACCATCGCGGCCGCGGCCTCAGCGTTCGAGAAGCCGACCGTGTGTTCGATGGGCGTGGCGGGCAGGTCCCAGGTCTCGACCACCGGCACGCCGGCGGCCTGCAGCATCGAGCGCGCGGCGGGTGTGTGCGAGCCGCCCGTGAGGATCACGCCTTCGGGCCGGCGCGCGAGCATGGCGCGCAGCAGGCGCTCTTCGGTTTCCACGCGGTAGTCGGTGTAGCCCAGCAGCAGCTGCAGGCCGCGCGCTTCCACCGCCGCGGTGATGCCCTGCGCGGTTTCCGAGAAGTTGGAGTTGTTGAGCGACGGAATCAGCACCGCGATGAAGCCCGAACGCTTGCTGGAGAAGGTGCGTGCCGTCTGGTCGATGACGTAGCCCATTTCCTCGCAGGCCTGCAGGATGCGCTGGCGCAGCGCCTCGGAGGTCACGCGGTCGCTGCTCGCGCCGCGGTTGAGCGCGCGCGACACCGTCATCTTCGACACGCCGACGCGCGCGGCCACGTCGGCCATCGTCGCGGGGCGGGTGAGGGGGGCGGCAGCAGCGGTGGCTTTGTTTGGAGGCAAGGGCTTCTTTCTCTCTCGGAAATGCGGGTTCGAGGATATGCGACGCGAGGTCAGATACCGATAACCTGTAAATCGCCGATTTAGGTATGTAAAGAATACAGCGATTGATTCTTTTACAAGAATGAAAAATAGCGCAATCAGCGTACGGGAAAAGCCTAAGTTACCGGTATCTTTTCCAGTGCCACACTGCAAACCCCAAGTTCAGGGAAACCAGCGCCGTGGCCATGACCATCGAAGTCTTCGATTCCCGTTTCGCCCCCGTCGCCCGCGATGCCGGTCCGCTCGAGCGCCTGTGCACCGGCGCCGCCTGGAGCGAAGGCCCGGTGTGGATGCGCGAAGACGGCGCGGTGCTGTGGAGCGACATTCCCAACAACCGCATGCTGCGCTGGCATGCCGAAGACGGCATGAGCGTGTGGCGCGAGGGCGTGGAGTTCACCAACGGCCACACCCGCGAGGCCGACGGCGCTTTGCTGCATTGCTCGCACGGCCAGCGCGCCATCGTGCGCACGCGCTTCGGCCCGGGCCTGCTGCCGCTGGCCGACGAGGTGGTGGTCGACCGCTATCAGGGCCGCCGGCTCAACTCGCCCAACGACATCGTCGTGAAGCGCGACGGCAGCATCTGGTTCACCGATCCGCCGTACGGCATCGTGTCCGACCATGAAGGGCACAAGGCCCAGAGCGAACTGGGCCGCAACCATGTGTTCCGCTTCGACCCCGCAAGCGGCGCGTTGCGCTCGGTGAGCGATTTCGTCGAAGAGCCCAACGGGCTGGCCTTCTCGCCCGACGAAAGCGTCCTCTATGTGAGCGACACATCGCCCGCCTTGCGCACCGACGGCTCGGGGCATCACCATATCGTCGCCTTCGAGGTGATCGGCGGGCAGGACCTTGCCAGCCCGCGCGTGTTCGCGGTCGTGAACCCGGGGCTTGCGGATGGCTTTCGCATCGACGTGCACGGCTTCGTCTACACAAGCAGCGCCGACAGCGTGCAGGTCTATCACCCTGACGGCACGCGCATGGCGCGCATCGCGGTGCCGGAGAAGGTGGGCAACCTGACCTTCGGTGGCAATGACGGCAACGAGCTGTTCGTGTGCGCCTCGACATCGCTCTACCGCATTCGCCTGAACACCCGCGGGGCGGTGCGCGCATGAACGCCGCTTCTGCCTTGCTGCAGTTCCAGGGCATCAGCAAACGCTTCGGCGGCACGCAGGCGGTCGACAACGTCACGCTCGACGTGCGCGCCGGAGAAATCCTCGCGCTGCTCGGCGAGAACGGTGCGGGCAAGTCCACGCTCATCAAGCTGCTCGCGGGTATCTATCCCGCGGACCAGGGAGAGATTCTTTTCGACGGCCGACCGCAAGCCGACTGGCGGCGCAGCGACCGGCGCGAGCAGCCGGTTGCGTTCATCCACCAGGACCTGGGCCTTGTCGAATGGATGACGGTTGCCGAGAACGTGGGTCTGGGCACCGGTTATCCGCGCCGCTTCGGCCTCATCGACTGGTCCGCCGCGAACGACACGGCGCGCCGCGTGATGGCGCGCGTGGGCTGCGACATCGATCCAGGCCGCCGCGTGTTCTCGCTCACGCGCGCCGAGAAGTCGCTGCTGGCCATCGGCCGCGCGCTTGAAGTGAAGGCGCGGCTGCTGGTGCTCGACGAGCCCTCGGCCAGCCTTCCGATGAGCGACGTGGAGCGCATGTTCGGCGTGCTGCGCGAATTGCGCCGGCAGGGCATGGCAATGCTGTACGTGTCGCACCGGCTCGACGAGGTGTTGGCCATTTCCGACCGCGCGGCCGTGATGCGCGACGGCAAGCTGGTGGCGGTGAAGGACACGGCGCAGACGAACGAGGGCGAACTCGTCGGGCTGATCGTGGGCAAGGCGCTGTCGGCTTCGGTGCAGAAGGCGAAGGCACCTGAACCCGGGAGCAGCGAGCCCGTGCTGCAGCTCGACGGCGCGGCCAGCGGCAACGCCGGCCCGTTGAGCCTCGCCGTGCACCGCGGCGAAGTGCTGGGCCTCGTCGGCCTGCGCGGCGCGGGCCACGAGGCCATCAGCCGCGCGATCTTCGGCCGCGAGCCGCTGTCGGCCGGCCGCATGCGACTGCTCGGCAACGCATGCGCCTTCACGTGTTCCGCCGACGCCATCCGCGCCGGCGTGGCCTACGTTGCCGGCGAGCGCCTTGAAGAAAACCTTGCCGGTTCGATGACCGTGCTGGAGAACCTCTTTCCCAACGCCGCATTGCATGGCGACCGCGGCCTTGCCTTCGACCGCCCGCGCCGGGAGAACGACCAGGCACTCGCGCTCATCCGGCGCTTCGACGTCAATCCGCCCGCGCCGTCCGCCGAAGTGCAGCAGCTCTCCGGCGGCAACCAGCAGAAGGTGGTGCTGGCGCGCTGGTTCCACCTGGACAAGCCGCTGGTAGTGCTCGAAGAGCCCACCGCAGGCGTGGACGTTGGCGCCAAGCGGCAGATCTACGGCGTGCTGCGTGAGCGCGCCGAGGCTGGCACGGCGCTGGTCGTGGTCTCCACCGACTTCGAGGAAATCGCGACCGTGTGTACCCGCGTGCTCGTGTTCCGCGACGGCCTGATCGCGGCCGAACTCGCGGGCGACGCGATCACGGTCGAAAAGCTATTGGCATTGGCAGCAGGCGCGGCAACGCGCGAGGAGATTCACGCATGAGCAGTTCCATCCGGTCCACGGCGCTGGAGCCAGACAAGTCCCTCGACGGCGAGGCCATTTCCCTGGCGCAGAGCATCGGCCGCGCAATGCCGGTCTACGGGCTCGTGGTGCTGATGGCGGCGCTGGCGCTGCTGTTCTCGCTGCTGCTGCCCGACACCTTTCCGACGCTGTTCAACCTGCGCGCGATCCTGGCCGACAAGTCGGTGATTGCACTGCTGGCACTGGCCGCGACCATCCCGATGATCACCGGCAAGATCGATCTCACGGTGGGCTACGGCATTGTGCTGTGGCACATCCTCGCGATCAGCCTGCAGACGCAGCTCGGCCTGCCGTGGCCGGCGGCAGTGCTGGTGGTACTGGCGTGCGCGGCGCTGTTCGGCGTGCTCAACGGACTGCTGGTCGAACTGGCGCAGATCGATTCGTTCATCGCCACGCTGGGTACGGGCACCGTGATCTACGCGGTGGCCATGTGGCACAGCGGCGGGCGGCAGGTGGTGGGCGAGTTGCCCGACGGTTTTGTCGGCATCGCGGGCGGCAACCTGCTGGGGCTGCCGGTGGGCGCGTTCTATGTGCTTGCGGTGAGCGTCACGCTGTGGGTCGTCACCGAGTTCACGCCGCTGGGCCGCGCGCTGTACGTCATTGGCGCGAACCCGAAGGCGGCGCAGCTCAACGGCATTTCGGTGCGCAGGCATGTGATGGGCGCGTTCGTCGCGTCGGGGCTGCTGTCGGGCTTTGCGGGCGTGCTGCTGGCTTCGCGGCTGCAGATCGGGCAGGCGAGCGTGGGGCTCGAATTCCTGCTGCCTGCGCTGGTGGGTGCGTTCCTTGGTTCGACCACCATCCGGCCCGGCCGCGTGAACGTGTGGGGCACGCTGGTTGGCGTGGCGATTCTTGCCATCGGCATCTCGGGCATCCAGCAGTTCGGCGGCGCCTTCTATGTGGAGCCGCTTTTCAACGGCCTGACGCTGCTGGTGTCCATCGGCATCGCGGGCTGGGCGCAACAGCGGCGCAACCGTTCGATCAAGCGGCGCATTGCCGAGCGGCAGCTCGATCACGCGCAACCCGTTCCCTCAACGCCGTCGGAATGACGGCTCATCACAACGACTGGAGACAAGCATGAAGAAGAGTGTTCCCGCACGCACCGTCGCCGCTGCCGTGCTGGCCCTGTGCGCCGCCACGCTGGCACCCAAGGCCATGGCCGATGACTTTCTCGATGTTGCGAAGAAGAAGGTCGAGATCGCGACCATGACCAAGGAAAAGTGGGACGGCCCCACCACCGGCCCCAAGGCCAGCGCCGGAAAGACCATCGTCTTCGTCGCGGGCGACATGAAGAACGGCGGCATCGTCGGCGTCAGCAAGGGCGTGGAAGAAGCGGCCCGCGCCATCGGCTGGACGGTGCGCGTCATCGACGGGCAGGGCACCGTGAGCGGGCGCACCGCCGCGCTCAACCAGGCGCTGGCCGTCAAGCCGGCGGGCATCGTGGTCGGCGGCTTCGACACCACCGAGCAGAAGGCTGCGTTCGCGGGCGCCGCGAAGTCGGGCATTCCGCTGGTCGGCTGGCACTCGGGCGAGCAGCCGGGCCCGAACGACAAGGCGGGCCTGTACGCCAACGTGACCACCGTGACCGACGACGTGGCCGACGTCGCCGCCTCGTGGGTGGTGGCCGATTCGGGCGGCAAGGCCGGCGTGGTGATCTTCACCGACTCGCAGTACGCCATTGCGCTGTACAAGGCGCGCGCCATGGAGGCCGTCATCAAGAAGTGCGGCGGCTGCACCGTGCTGAGCTTCGAGGACAGCCCCATCGCCGAAAGCTCCACCCGCATGCCGCAGCTCACCACCTCGCTGCTGCAGCGCTTCGGCGACAAGTGGACGCACTCGCTGGCCATCAACGACCTGTACTTCGACTTCATGGGCCCCTCGCTCACGGCGGCAGGCAAGAAGGGCGACGGCTCGCCCAAGGCCGTGTCGGCCGGCGACGGCTCCGAGGCGGCCTACCAGCGCATCCGCACGCAGCGCTTCCAGGCCGGCACGGTGCCGGAGCCGCTGAACATGCAGGGCTGGCAGATCGTGGACGAACTCAACCGCGCCTTCGCCAAGGAGAAGTGGTCGGGCTACGTGCCCAAGGTGCATCTGGTGACGGTGGGCAACGTAGGCAAGGACGGCGGGCCGAAGAACGTGTTCGACCCGGACAACGGCTATCGCACGCAGTACAAGGCCGTGTGGGGCAAGTGACTGCCGCAAGGGTGCCGAGAGGCACCCCAGGTGCCTTCACCGGATCTCCTTGTGCACGAAGGTGGCGTTGTCGATGACGTTGTGCCTTCCGAGCCCGCGCTTGTCGAACAGCTTGATGTCGGTGCTCGCTGGCGAGTATTCGAGGATGCCGAAGTTCTCGCGCTCGCCGGTGTAGTAGTACTTGGTGACGAAGGCGCCCGAGGAGACGACCTCGAACATCTTCGTCTCGCCGGCCGGCGGCAGGAACGCGTTCTCGTGGATGTCGCCGGTCAGGAAGATCACGTTGCGCTTGTAGATGATCTCGCGGAACTTCGCGTAGTCGTCGCGGTAGCGCATCCAGCCGTTGCCGGTTGCGCGGATCGGCATGCCGGCGCAGATCAGCACGTAGCCTTGCTCGTTGGCCAGTTCTTGCTTGAGGTAGTCGAGCTGCTTCTGCCCAAGCAGCGGGCTCGCGTCGCCGGGGTCTTTGCTGTACCAGCGGGTGTCGAGAAAAATCGCCTTGCCGATGCGCTGCTGCTGGTGCATCAGGGGCACCGAGTAATAGATGCCGTCGATCTTGGGGTCGAGGTGCGCGGGGTTGCGCAGCTGCTCGATCTCCATGTATTTGGTGAACAGCCGGCGGGTTTCCTGCTTCACCGGCGCCTTGACGTCCGAGCCGTGCGCGTTGTTCCAGGCGAAGTCGTGGTCGTCCCAGGTGCCGTACACGCCGCCGCCGTTGTCCTGCCGCTGGCGCAGCGCGGTTCGCAGTGCCTTGAAATTCGGCACGTTCCATTGCGCTTCGTACTTTCCCTGCATCACGTCGGCGAACTTGGCGGCGTCCCACTTGGACGGTTCGCCCAGGTCGGGAAAGAAATCCATGTAGATCTGGTCGCCCAGCAGGAACAGGTAGTCCGGCTGCTCCTGCGCGATGCGGTCCCAGACGTGCTGGTAGCCGTCGGGGCCGGACTTGAAGTTCATGCACGACGTGAAGGCGATCTTCATGGGGGCTCCTCATTCACCGGTCTGTATGCCGGGTGAGGCGGATCATAGGCAGCCCTTGCGCGTTGTCTCTCCGCAAAACATGGGATGGCGCCGTGTGCCCAGGCGTGCGCGCTCAGTTCAGAGCCAGTTGCCGCTCTGCGGCATCTGCACCTTCTCGGCCGGGTCGTCGCTCGTCACGAACGAGCCGATGGCGATGCTCAGCAGCGAGATGAAGATGCTCGCGAACAGCGCGGTCCAGAAGCCCGACACCTTGAAGCCTTTCACCAGCGCCGCCACCAGCAGGATCATCAGCGCGTTGATGACCAGCAGGAACAGCCCGAAGGTCACCAGCGTCAGCGGCAGCGTGAGCACGATCAGCAGCGGCTTGACGACGGCGTTGGCCAGGCCCAGCAGCAGCGCCGAGACCACCAGCGCGCCGGTGCTGTCGAACTTGAGTCCGCGAAACAGGTGGCTGGCCACCCACAGCGAGATGGCGGTGATGGCCCAGTGGATGAGGAAGGGAGTCAGGTTGTTCAGCATGGGTTTGGTGTGTGGCAGCAGACGCAGAGTTTGTTTCCGTCCGGATCGCGGAAGTAGGCGCCATAGTAGTCCGGGTGGTAGTGCGGCCTGAGGCCGGGCGGGCCTTCGCACACGCCGCCGTGCGCGAGGGCGATGGCATGGGCGCGGTCCACGGTGGCCCGGTCGGCGGCCATCAGCGCCACCATCTGTCCGTTGCCGGGCGAGGCGGCCTGGTCGTCGTACGGGGTACCCACCAGGAAGAGCGGGCGGGGCGCATCAGGGCTTTGCCAGCCGGCCCATGGCTTGCCGTCATCGCGAAACCTCAGCTTGAGGCCGAGCTCGCCCATGAGCGCCGAATAGAAAGAAAAGGCGCGTTCGAAATCGTTCGCGCCGATGTAGACATGGGAAAGCATGCGAGTGAATTCTTCCTGGTTAGCGTTTGAATTGTTGAACGCTGTTTTCGATTGTTACCCTAGGAAACAACGGCGAGGACGCCGTTAAGATCGCCGCTCTTATGGCCAACGCGTCTATCGCCAGCATGACCCCCGCCCCGGCTTCGGCCGACGAGGCCGAATCGTGGGTGCGCGGCGAGCTCATCCGCAGCCTGATGCGCTCCGCGCGGGGCTCGTATTTTGTCTCGGCCGCGCTGATGCCCGCGATGGTCGGCCTGAACTGGGCCTATGTGCCCCGCTGGGAGCTGCTCACGTGGCTCGTAGCCGGCCTCATCGCCACCGCGTGCCGCGCATGGGGCGCGCGGGTCTATGCGGTGCGCTATGCCGGGCGCAGTGCGGCGGCGCAGCAGCAGTTCACCGAGCGCTACGGCTTCGTCTGGAGCACCAGCGCGGTGGTGTGGGGCTTGTCGGTGCTGCTGTTCTTCGAGCGCACGCCGCAGGTCAACCAGTTCATGAGCTGGCTCATCGTGGCCGGTGTGGGCACCTTCCCGCTCAACGGGCTGGCGCTGCATCCGCCGCTGCTCAAGCGCTACGTCAACACGCTGTTCATCACGATGCTGGGCGCGGTGGTGATACGCCTGGCGTCGATCGCGCTGCACCATCCGCAGTTCCAGTACGGCTACCTGATGCCGATCTTGCCGATCCTTCACTGGTTCCTGCTGCTGCGGGCGGGGCGGCACATTCACGAGACGGCGCGCAACAGCCTGGAGCTGCTGTTCCACAACCACATCCTGATCAAGTCGCTGACCCAGCAGCGTCAGGCGGCGGTGTCGGCCGTGGCCATGAAGAACCGCTTCCTGGCCAGCGCAGCGCACGACATGCGCCAGCCGGTGCTGGCACTTTCGTTGTACGCCGATTGGCTGCGCAACGAGCCTGAGCTGGTGCTGGAGCTCGCGCCGAAGATCGTGCGCGCCACGCATGCGGTGAATGCGCTGTTCGACTCCATGTTCGACCTGGCGCGCATCGACTCGGGCCAGGTGCGCCTGCATGTCGAGCGGGTCGACGTGCCCGAGCTGCTGCACGACCTCGAACTGCAGTACCGCCCGGTGGCCGAGAGCCGCGGCCTCGACTTCCGCGTGCACGTGTGCGAGGGCTCGTTCCTGACCGACCCGATCCGCGTGCGCCGCATGATCGGCAACCTGCTGGCCAACGCCATCAAGTACACGGCCGAAGGCGGCGTGCTGCTGGCGGCGCGGCAGACACGCGACGGTCTGCGCGTGGAAGTGTGGGACACCGGCATCGGCATCGCGCCCGAGCATCTGCGCGACGTGTTCCTGGAGTTCTACAAGGTAGCGGACCATGCCGGCACCTCTGATGGCTTTGGCCTGGGCCTGGCCATCGTCGCGCGGCTGTCGCACGTGCTGGGCCACCCCGTCAGCGTGCGTTCGCGCCTGGGCAGCGGCAGCGTGTTCCGCGTGGCGCTGCACGACGCCGACGAGGCTGTGGCGCAAGCCCGCGTGAGCGCCTCGGGCGGCTGAGAGCGACATAAAAAACCGCGCACAGGGCGCGGTTCTGGAGGTCGTCAGGCTCGCCGGCGGGAATCAGCCTGACAGCAAACCGTTGGTGCGTGCGTAGTGCAGAGCTTGGGTACGGCTCTTCACGCCGAGCCTGCGGAACAGGCGCCACAGGTGCACCTTCACCGTGTGCTCGCTGATCTCCAGGTCGGTGGCGATGTCGCGGTTGCTCATGCCCTTGTCGAGCATGGCGATCAGTTGCGTCTGCCGTTTCGACAGCTTGCCGCTGTTGGCGGCTGGCATCTCGTCGGCTTCATCTTCCGAGCCTGCCATCAGCAGGCCGCGCAAGGCAGCCGCCAGCTCGTTGGAACTGGCCGACTTCTCGATATAGGTGTCTGCGCCGGCTTCGATGCAGGCGTCCTCCATGTCCGCGGAAGGTGCTGCCGAATACACGGCAATGGGCACGTTCGGATAGACCTGCTTGACCGCGATCACGCCCGACACGCCATTGGTGTCCGGGAGCTTCAGGTCCAGGCAGAAGAGGGTGGGCGCACCACGCTGCTGCACCGAGCTCGCGAGCTTGTCGAGGCGCTCGAGCTCGACGATGTTCTCGGCCGGACGCAATCGCCGCAAGACCATCACGATCGCGTCGCGCATCAGGGGGTGGTCGTCGATGACATAAATGCTCATGTTTTCTTCCTTTGTGATCGCACCGTCTTCTCTCTTCCTGCTCATCGGCGGATAAGCCGATGGGCTTTGCCGGATCAACTCCCGCTCGTTGTGGGTGTTGCCTCCGTCAGGGCCTCCAGCGCCTCGGTGACGGCGCGTGTTCCTTCTGTGTCGATGGGTTCCAGCTGGCTGGCCAGCGTGGTCAATGCTTCGCCGCGCTGCGCCTGCAAGACCGCGATGGTACGGCCCGCTTCCTGCGGCGACGTGAATCCACGGCTTTGCAGCAGGGTTTCGCCGCGCGCATCCAACAGCTTGAAATAGAAAAGCCCGTCCGCCTTTTCGCGGTACTGCTTGAAACTTGGCTTCGCGACCTTGGCAGCCTTGGCTGCGCCCTTGTCCTTGCCGGCCGCGAGATTGCGCAGGCCGACCGCGTGGCGCAGGCTGGCCATGAACGGCTTCGACAGGGCCTGCGCTTTCTCGGCGCCGATGAGCAGGATGCGCTCGATCTCTGCCGGGTCGTTCATCAGCGCGTCGTAGCGCGCGCGCAGCGGCGCCACTTCATGGTCGATGCGCTCGAACAGCAACTGCTTGGCATCACCCCAACTAATGCCATTGGCGTACTCCTTGCGCAGCGACTCGGTTTCTTCGGCGCTGGCAAAGGCCTGGTAGATCTGGAACAGGGCCGAGCCCTCGGTGTCCTTGGGCTCGCCGGGCGCGCGCGAGTCGGTCACGATGCTGGAGATCTGCTTTTGCAGCTGCGCGCGCGGCGCGAACAGCGGGATCGTGTTGCCGTAGCTCTTGCTCATCTTGCGGCCGTCGAGGCCGGGCAGGGTGGCCACGGCGTCGTCGATCTCGGCCTCGGGCAGCGTGAAGTGATCGCCGTACAGGTGGTTGAAGCGCTGCGCCATGTCGCGCGCCATCTCGATGTGCTGCACCTGGTCGCGGCCCACGGGCACCTTGTGGGCGTTGAACATCAGGATATCGGCGCCCATGAGCACCGGGTACATGAAGAGGCCGGCCGTCACGTCGGCATCGGGGTCCTCGCCCTTGGCCACGTTCTTGTCGAGCTGTGCCTTGTATGCATGCGCGCGGTTGAGCACGCCCTTGCCGGTGACGCAGGTGAGGAACCAGGTCAGCTCGGGGATCTCGACGATGTCCGACTGGCGGTAGAAGGTGACGCGCTCGGGGTCGAGCCCGCAGGCCAGCCAGCTGGCGGCAATCTCGAGCGTGGAGCGCTGGATGAGTGCCGGCTCCTGCACCTTGATGAGCGCGTGGTAGTCGGCCAGGAAGAAGAAGCTCTGCACACCGGGCGCGACGCTTTGCCGCACCGAATGGCGGATCGAACCGACGTAGTTGCCGAGGTGAGGCGTGCCCGACGGCGTGATGCCGGTCAGGACGCGCAGGGGAGCTTGAGGAGACGGAGCCATGGGACGAAGGAGGAACTTAGCGCAGCAAAGCCACGAGCGGAATGAGGAACGTGTTGATGATGGCGTAGCCCGCAGCCATCAGCGGCTGCAGCCAGAGCTTGCCGAGGACTCCGGCCAGCACCAGCGCCATCACGATGAAGAAGCCGTAGGGCTCGATGCGCGCAAGAAAGTTCGGCACTGGTCCATTCGGCAGCAACCCGACGAGGATGCGGCCGCCATCGAGCGGTGGCAAGGGGAACAGGTTGAAGGCCCACATCACGAGGTTGACCAGCACGCCACCCTGCGCCATCTGTACGAAGAAAGGTTCGTCGATGCCCGCAGCGCGTAGCAGGACGAAGAGGATGGCCCATATGAGTGCCATTGCGAAGTTCGCGGCCGGCGCTGACAGCGACACCCAGAGCAGATCCCGCTTCGGATTGCGCAGGTTGCTCGGATCGAACGGAATCGGCTTGGCATAGCCGAACAGCAACGCACCTGAGGTCGCAAAGTACAGCACCAGCGGGATCAGCAGCGTGCCGATGGGATCGATGTGCTTGATCGGGTTGAGTGTGAGCCGGCCCATCATGGCTGCCGTCTGATCGCCGAAGTGGCTTGCCACGCGGCCCCGGACCACGGCGGGCACCGTAATGGCGAACAGCACCGGCAGCGCCAGGATCAGGACGGTTTGAATCTGACTTGAAATATCCACTGGGCGATTGTGTCAGACGGGAGTGGTTCTCAGCCCCGATTTCAGAGGCCGAGCACAGCCAATGCACCGCGTCCCTGGCGCACCACGACCGGCTCGTCGCCAGTGCCCATGGGCGTGAGGTCGACCACCGTGGTCGGCTGCGACGGGCAGGCGCCTGCGTCGATGACGCCGGCGATCTGCTTCTCGAAGCGCTCGCGGATGATCTGCGCGTCGTTCAGCGCCTCGGTCTCGCCCGGTGCGATCAGCGTGGTGGCCAGCAGCGGCGCGCCGTGCAGCGACAGCAGCTCCAGCAGCACCTTGTGATCAGGCACGCGCAGGCCGATGGTCTTGCGCTGCGGATGGCTCACGCGGCGCGGCACTTCCTTGGTGGCTTCGAGCAGGAATGTGTAGGGGCCGGGCGTGGCCGCCTTCAGCAGGCGGTATTGCTTGTTGTCGACGCGTGCGTAATTGGCCAGCTCGCTCAGGTCGCGGCACAACAGCGTGAGGTGGTGCTTCTCGTCGACCTGGCGGATGCGGCGCAACTGGTCGACCGCGTCCTTGTCGTCGAGGTGGCAGGCCAGCGCATAGCTGGAGTCGGTGGGCACCGCAATGATCTCGCCGCGCTCGAGCAGCGTGACGGCCTGCTTCAGCAGCCGCTGCTGCGGGTTCTCGGGGTGGACTTCGAAGTACTGGGCCATGAAAAAAACTCCGGATCAGGATTCGGCGGGCTCGATAGGCACGCGGCGCTCGCGCACCGTAAGCCACGCACCGGCCGCACCGCAGACCGCGATCATCGCCATGCCGATGAGCGAGTAACGGTCGGGCAGTTGGGAAAAGATGAGCCAGCCGCCGAGCATGGCAAAAGCGATCTGGGCATAAAGATAAGGCGTGAGCGTGGATGCCTGCGCGCGCTGGTAGGCCAGGATCAGGATGAAGTGACCCACCGTGCCCATGAAGCCCATCAGGCACAGCAGCGCCCACCAGTGCCACGAGTCCAGCTCGGTCCACACGAAGGGCACTGCGAGCGATGCAATCAGCGCGCCGACCCAGCCGGTATAGAAATGCATCGTGAGCGGGTTCTCGGTCTGCGCGAGCTTGCTCGTGAGCACCTGGAACCATGCATTGGTCAGCACCAGCCCGATCGGCAGCAGGATGGCCCAGCTGAAGGCCTCGCCGCCCGGTCGCAGGATGACCAGCGTGCCGATGAAGCCGCCCGCCACCAGCACCCAGCGCAGCGGCGACACATATTCCTTGAGCGTGGTGGCGGCCAGCAGAGTGATCACCAGCGGCGCAATCAGCACGATCGACGTGAACTCGGCCAGCGGCATGTAGCGCAGGCTCAGGAAGGCCAGCGTGCTCGACACCAGCAGCAGCGCACCGCGCAGCAACTGGTAGCGCGGGTGCCGCGTGCGCAGCAGCGCCGTGCCATGCAGCGGCAGGAGCACGGCCGTGGTGGCCACGGCCTGGAATGCGTAGCGGAACCACACGCCCATGAGGATGGGCACGCCTGCGGTGGAGGCCTTTGTCGCGGTGTCGAGCGTGGCGAAGCAGGCCACGGCCACCAGCACAAGGCCGATACCCGCGAGGATGCGGCCCGATTCGGTGTCGCGCGTCTTTTGCGCCGCAAGGCGCGCATTCGCCAGCGCAACGGTTGCCGCGTTGTCGATGCCGGTCCCGGGGTTCTGGCTCACTGCTGGATGCGGTCGCCGAGCAGTTCCCACACAGGAGTGAGCGCGCCAGGTAACGGCGGCAGCTTGCCGAGATCGCAATGACTCTCGTCGGGGCTGTGGAAATCGCTGCCGCGCGAGGCGGCGAAATCGAATTCGAGCGCCTTGTCGGCGTACTCGACATACTCAGCCGGCGTGTGGCTGCCGGTGACGACCTCGATCGCCTTGCCGCCATGCGCCTTGAATTCGAGGAACAGCGCGTACTCCTCGTTGGCCGTGAACTTGTAGCGGCCCGGGTGAGCGATCACGGCCATGCCCTTGGCTGCGGTGATCCAGTGCACGGCGTCCTTCAGCGAGGCCCAGCGGTGCGGCACGTAGCCGGGCTTGCCTTCGGTGAGGAACTTGCGGAACACCTCGGGCGTGTCGCGGCAGTGGCCCTGCTCGACGAGAAAGCGCGCGAAGTGCGTGCGCGAAATGAGTTCGGGGTTGCCGACGAACCTGAGCGCGCCTTCGTATGCACCGTGGATGCCGACCTTGGCCAGACCTTCGGACATTTCCTGCGCGCGCTTGCCGCGGCCGCCGCGTGTGTCGTAGAGGCCTTGCGACATCGCTGCGTCGTTGGCATCGAAGCCCAGGCCGACGATGTGCACCGTTTCGCCCGCGAAGGTCACCGAGATCTCGGTGCCGGTGAGGTAGCGCATGCCGTTTGCACGGGCTGCTGCTGCTGCGCGGTGTTGGCCGCCGACCTCGTCGTGATCGGTGAGGGCCCAGAGCTCGACCCCGTTGGCGGCCGCGCGCGCGGCCAATTCTTCGGGCGTCAGTGTGCCGTCGGAGACCACGGAGTGGCAGTGAAGATCGGCATTGAGAATGGAGGACACCCTCGCATTCTATGGGGTCTGGAACATCGATGCGGGCGCATGGATGCTGCGCAAGTTGCTATTAAATAAATAGCATTACTGTGCCGCTGCATGCGGCTCAGCGCTTCTTGCGAAAAGCCGCCCAGGCCGCCACCGCGGTGAAGCTTGCGACGATTGCCACCACGATCCAGAAGCCGTGCTTGTGGTCGGCCAGCGGAATGCCGCCCACGTTCATGCCGAACAGGCCGGCCAGGATGTTGATCGGCAGCGCCAGCACCGTGACTACCGTCAGCACGAACAGGCTGCGGTTGTTGTCCTCGTTCACGTTGGCGGCAATTTCTTCTTGCAGCAGCTTGATGCGCTCCTGCAGCGCCTGCATGTCGCGCAGCACCACCGAGAACTCCTCGGTCGAGCCGCGCAACGCCTGCGCGTCGGGCTCGGCCATCCAGGCGGGAGGCCCTTGCAGCAGGCGGAACAGCGCGGCAGGCTCGGGCGCGAGCAGCCGCTGCAGCCGCACCAGCAGCCGCCGCAGCACGCCCAGCCGCGCGCGCTTGTGGTCGAGGCGACCGGCCAGCAGTTCGTCTTCGATGCGGTCGATGCGCGAAGTGACGCCGCGCACGATCTTCACCAGCACGTCGGCCTGCGCGCGCAGCAGGTGTTCGAGCAACTCGGTGCTCGAACGCGGCGCGTCGCCGGCCTTCACGGCCGTGCGCAGCGTGTCGACCGAGCGCAGCGGCTTGGTGCGCGCCGTGACCACGAGGCGCGGGCCCACGCTGATCCACAGCGTGGAAATGTCGGAGGGCTCGAAGCTGAATTCGAAGTGCACGTCGTTGATGACGGCGATCAGCGAGTCGTCGGCGCGCTCGATGCGCGTGGAGGGCAGGCCTTCGTGCAGCGTCTCGTAGAAGGTGTCCGGGAGGTTCGCGTGCCGTACCAGCCAGCGCTCGGCATGCGCGTGGCTCAGGTTGAAGTGCAGCCAGACGTAGGACGGGTTCTCTTCGCCGCTGCCTTCATCGCCTTTGTCGCGTTGCTCGACCAGCCATGCCGCCGCCTGCGCGGAGTCGATGACCCGCGCTGGCTCGGGTGCGGAGGCGTCGAACAGATAGCCGGAGATCAGGCCGGCTTCGTCGCCTCCGTAAGACTGGGAGGCGAGGTCATGGAATGCCGACAAGATGCGTGATCAGAAAATGCGGGTGAACAACCAGTAGAGCGACCCCGACAGCAGCATCGCCACCGGCAGCGTCAGCACCCAGGCCAGCGCGAGGTTGCGCAGCGTGGACATCTGCAGGCCCGAGCCGCTGGCGGTCATGGTGCCGGCCACGCCGGACGACAGCACGTGCGTGGTCGACACAGGCAGCCCATACATGTCTGCTGCGCCGATGGTGATCATTGCCACCACTTCGGCCGAGGCTCCCTGCGCGTAGCTCAGGTGCGTCTTGCCGATCTTCTCGCCCACGGTGACCACGATGCGCTTCCAGCCGATCATCGTGCCCAGGCCCAGTGCGATGGCCACCGCGACCTTGACCCACAGCGGGATGAAGCGCGTGGCGCTGTCCAGTTCCTGGCGGAACGTGTTGACGCGCAGTTTTGTCTCGTCGTCGAACTTGGCCGCGCCGCTCTTGTCGAGGTGGCGGATGGCCTCGGAGGCCAGGTACATGTCATTGCGAACGTTGGCGACGGCATCCGCGGGAACGCCGGCCAACGAGCCGTGCTCGCGCACCTGCCGTCCGATGCTGCCGGCGGTCGCTGCCAGCGCGGGCACCACCGAGGGACTGAACTCGCGGGTGCGCACATACATAGAGAGCGTGTCGCGCGCCGCGGCGGGCTCCAGCGCGGGCAGCGAGGTCGGCACGCTGCGGGTCAACGCGGTCTGCGCCATCTCGGCCACGGCCGCGAACTTCACGGTCTCGTTGGCGGGCATCGCGCGGTTCAGCGCGTAGGCCATCGGCACCGTGCCCACGAGGATCAGCATGATCAGCCCCATGCCCTTCTGGCCGTCGTTGGAGCCGTGTGCGAAAGACACGCCCGTGCAGGTCAGGATCAGCAGGCCGCGGATCCACCATGGCGGCGGCTCGCTGCCCTTGGGTTCTTCATACAGTGCGCGGTTCTTCACGAAGGCCCGCAGCGCCAGCAGCAGCAGCGCGGCGCAGCCGAAGCCGACCATCGGCGACAGCAGCAGCGAGTAGCCCACCTTGGTGGCCTGCGCCCAGTCGACGCCGCTGGTGCCGTCGCGACCGTGCATCAGCGCATTGGCCACGCCCACGCCGATGATCGAGCCGATCAGCGTGTGCGACGACGAAGCCGGCAGCCCCAGCCACCACGTGCCCAGGTTCCAGATGATGGCGGCGATCAGCAGCGCGAACACCATCGCGAAGCCGGCGCCCGAACCCACCTGAAGAATGAGCTCCACCGGCAGCAGCGCGATGATGCCGAAGGCCACCGCGCCGCTGGACACCAGCACGCCCAGGAAGTTGAAGAAGCCCGACCACACCACAGCGAAGTTGGGCGGCAGCGAATGGGTATAGATGACGGTCGCCACGGCGTTGGCCGTGTCATGGAAGCCGTTGACGAACTCGAAGCCCAGCGCAATCAGCAGCGCCACGCCAAGAAGCATGTAAGGCACCCAGGTGGTGACGGGCGCCCCGGAGGAGGTCACGTCGCCCACCAGGCTCCAGGCCGTGAAGAGCAGGCCGGCGGCCAGCAGCCCCACGAAGGTGATCAGCGTGAGCGGACCGGGCTTGGAGTCGAGCTTGGGCCGTTGCGCGGCGGGCGCGGACGGCAACTCGGCATGCGGGGCTGCAAGCGTGTTCATGGGCGTTTCTGGGGTGTTGGAATAGCTGCAGATGGTGTTCGCGGTGTGTGACAACTCCGTGTCAACGGGTCCAAAACCGTCACGCAGCCGTCATATACGGCGAGCAGCATGCTTTTTCCTGCCCCTTTCACTCTTTCCGCCCCACCATGCCGACCAGCGCACTTCCCGACCACGAAGACCTGATGCAACGCATCGCCCGCGACCTGATCGACAGCTACGACGAAGAGCTCGAGCTGGAGATCGAAGACCGCAACATCGACGGCCTCGACCCCGCCTCGGCAACGCCGACCTCCGCCGACAAGGCCGCCCGCCAGGCCTACTTCAAGGAGCTGTTCCGCCTGCAGGGCGAGCTCGTCAAGCTGCAGGACTGGGTGCAGCACAGCAAGCAGAAAGTCGTCATCCTGTTCGAAGGCCGCGACGCGGCGGGCAAGGGCGGCGTCATCAAGCGCATCACACAGCGCCTGAACCCGCGCGTGGCCCGCGTGGCCGCGCTGCCGGCGCCCAACGACCGCGAACGCACGCAGTGGTACTTCCAGCGCTATGCCGCGCACCTGCCGGCAGCGGGCGAAATGGTGCTGTTCGACCGCAGCTGGTACAACCGCGCTGGCGTCGAGCGCGTGATGGGCTTCTGCACCGACGAAGAGTACGAAGAGTTCTTCCGCACCGTGCCCGAGTTCGAGAAGATGCTCGTGCGTTCGGGCATCAAGCTCATCAAATACTGGTTCTCCATCACCGACGACGAGCAGCACATGCGCTTCCTCGGCCGCATCCACGATCCGCTCAAGCAGTGGAAGCTCAGCCCGATGGACCTCGAAAGCCGCCGCCGCTGGGAGGAATACACCAAGGCGAAGGAAATCATGCTGGAGCGCACCCACATCCCCGAGGCGCCGTGGTGGGTGGTGCAGGCGGTCGACAAGAAGAAGGCGCGGCTGAACTGCATCAGCCATCTGCTGGGCCAGATGCCGTACCAGGAAGTGGCGCATCCGCCGGTCGAGCTGCCCGCGCGCGTGCGGCACGACGACTATCTGCGCCAGCCTGTTCCGGCCAACATGATCGTTCCGGAAATCTACTGATGCGTGCCGGGGCGGTAAGGCCGCCCCTTGTCGGGTGTTGTTAGGCCGGCCGGCGCTTTGCGTTCACACTGCGCGCCATGGCCCGTTCTTCCACCGCTTCCGTCTTTGCCCGCGCCTACGAGCGCAACCTGCGCGCGCTCACCAAGGCCACGCTGAGCAACAGCAAGCGCATCGCGGGACAGGTCCAGCGCGCCGCGGCCAAGCGGCTCAAGCCGCCGCCCGGCAAAGGCGACTGGCTCAGCGGCATGGCGATGGGCCCGGGCGGTGCACGCGGCTATCACCTGTTCCGGCCAGCCGGCTTGCAGCTGAAGCCGGGCGAGCGGCTGCCGCTCATGGTCATGCTGCACGGCTGCGGCCAGACCGGGCGCGACTTTGCCGCGAGCACGCGCATGAACGCGCTGGCCGTGCGCCAGCGCTTCCTGGTGCTCTATCTCGAGCAAGACCGGCTCGCCCACCCGCAGGGCTGCTGGAACTGGTACGAGCGTCGCTCCGGCAAGGCCGACGCCGAAGCCGCGACGCTGATGGCCGCCATCGACCAGGCCTGCATGCTGTACCCCGTGGACCGCGATCGCGTGGCGCTGGCGGGGCTCTCGGCCGGCGCGAGCATGGCGGCGTTGCTGGCCACGCGCTACCCGAATCGCTTCCGCGCCGTCGCCATGCATTCGGGCGTGGCGCCCGGTGCGGCGAAATCGCCGGCCACGGCCCTTGGCGCAATGCGCGGACAGAACGTGCCGCCGATGCCCTCCACGGCAGTCGGCAAGGCGATGGGCGCCGCGGCTGTCTTCGCCACCTTGCCGCCGATGCTGGTGCTGCACGGCGATGCCGACGCGGTGGTCGCGCCGAGCAATGCAGTCAACAGCGCCGCGGTGTGGGCCACCGCGCTGGGCGCGAAGCCCGGGCTGTCGCGCAACATGCAGCGCGGCAAGCGCCGTTCGATGCGCGTGACCGACTTCAAGCGCAAGGGCCGCACGCTCGTCACGCTGTGCGAGATCGCGGGGCTGGGCCATTCGTGGAGTGGCGGCGCATCGAAGCTGCTGTTCAGCGACCCCGAGGGGCCTGACGCCACGCGCATGACATGGGCCTTTGCGGCCGCGCAGTTCAAGGCTGCTGAAGGTCCGAAGAAGGTCTGAAGAGAAGAAGGGCGGCTATGCAGCGACAGCGCCTTCGCGCGCCGCTGCCCGCCAGGCACCGGGCGCCATCCCTTTCTCTCGTTTGAAGGCTTTGCTGAACGCCGCCTCCGACTCGTAGCCCACCGCCCCGGCGATCGCGCCCAGGGCCGCGTGGCCTTGCCCCAGCATGTTGCCGGCTTTGAACATGCGCCACTGCGTGAGGTACTCCAGCGGCGCCTGCCCCACCCGCTCGCGAAAACGCTGCGCGAAGGCCGAGCGCGACAGGCTCGCGACGGAAGCAAGAGCCTCTACCGTCCAGTCGCGCGCGATGTCCTTGTGCATCGCACGCAAGGCCGGGCCAATGCGCGCGTCGGCCAGTGCGGCGAGCCAGCCCGTCTGAGATTCGCCGTTGGCCGCGACGTGCGCGCGCACGGCCTGCACGAACACGATGTCGGCCAGCCGGCTCACGAGCAGGCTGGAGCCCAGGCCCGGCTCGCCGGTTTCCATGGCCAGCAGCTGCAGAGTGCCTTGCAGCGCAAGGGCGCGGGCCTGCTCCATCTTCACGTGCAGCAGCACCGGCAGCAGATCGAGCAGCGGCCGCGCGGCGCGCTGGTCGAAGTGGAACCAGCCGCAGATCACCGATGCCGCCGTACCCGTGCCGCCAAGCTCCACCAGCCCGCCAATGCGGTCGCGCACGACGGAGGCACAGCTTACCGTCGGCGTGTTCGGATGGTCGCGCAGGATGTAGGGCGTGCCATGCGCCAGCACATAGCAGTCGCCCGTCGCCAGCGCCACCGGCTGCGCCATGCCCTCGATCTCCAGCAGGCAGCCGCCGCGCACCACCAGCCCGAAGCGCGCACTCTCGCCGCCCGCCAGGCTCACGCCCCAGGGAGCGCCGGCTTCGAGGCGGGCATACAGGGCGCTGCGCACGCGCATGGCGGCAAAGACGTCGTCGAGCGGATCCATGAAGACTCCTGTGGCGGTGGACGAATGGACAAGATTGTCGGTTTCTCAGGCATTCACTGTCCACCGGCGGAGGCAGAAACTGCAGCCTCACTCTTCCCAGACACAGAAACAACAGGAGCAGACCATGAACGCCAGAACCGAATTTGCCGAACTCGCCGACCGCTACGTCGCCGTCTGGAACGAACCCGATGCCGATGTGCGCCGCGCCGCCATCGCCGGCCTCTGGGTGCCCGACGGCGAGCACTACGTGCGCACGCTGCAAGCCAAGGGCTACGAGGCGCTGCAGCAGCGCGTTACCGGCTCGCACGAGAAGAACGTGCGCGACGCCGGCTTCCGCTTCGTCTCCGCAGGCGACGCCCAGTTCCTGCACGACGCGGTGATGTTCCATTGGCACATGGTCCCGGCCGCCGGTGGTCCGGTGGCCGCGCTCGGGCTGGAGTTCCTGGTGCTGGCCGAGGACGGCCGCATCGCCACGGACTACCAGTTCATCCTGCCGACGCCCGCTGTCTGAATCCCGGCGATGACCTCCGGGGTCATTGCCGCCGTATCGCTTGCTCCCAACACTCGAGCCCATCATGACGCAGTCAAACATCGCTGCTTCGGCAGCATCGCTTTCTTCCACAGGAAGCCAGAGCACGGGCGCGACGAAGCCCGGGCGGCTGGGCTTGTGGGTCATGCTCAGCGGCACCTTCCTGGTGGTGCTGGACTTCTTCATCGTCAACGTCGCGCTGCCGTCGATGCAGCGCGAGCTGCTGGCGAGCGCGGGCACCTTGCAACTGGTGGTGGCCGGCTACGGCCTGGCCACCGCAGCGGGCCTGATCACCGGCGGCCGGCTCGGCGACCTGTTCGGTCGCCGCCGCATGTTCATGCTGGGCCTGCTGTTGTTCACGCTGGCTTCGGCCGCCTGCGGCTTTGCGCCGAACGCCGAACTGCTGGTGGCGGCGCGCGTGCTGCAGGGGCTGGCCGGCGCGCTGCTGCAGCCGCAGGTGCTGGCGATGATCGGCTTGGCCTATGCCGGCGAAGACCGGGCGCGCGCCTTCGCGGCGTACGGGCTCACGCTGGGGCTGGGTGCCACGCTCGGGCAGCTGGTCGGCGGCTTGCTGATCCATGCCGATGTGGCTGGTCTGGGCTGGCGCAGTTGCTTCCTCATCAACGTGCCGATCGGCCTGCTGGCATTGATGCTTGCACCGCGCGTCATTCCGCCGCTGGCGAACAACGGCAGCAGCAGGCTCGACCTCCTCGGCATGCTGCTGGTGGCCGCGGGTTCGGTGGCCGTGGTGCTGCCGCTGGTGGAAGGCCGCGAACAGGGCTGGCCACTGTGGAGCTGGGTGTGCCTTGCAGCGGCGTTGCCGCTGCTCGCAGCCTTTGCATATCACCAGCGCCGGCTCGCTGCACGCGGAGGTGCGCCGCTCGTGGCACCGGCGCTGCTGGCCAACGGTCGCTTCGTCACGGGCCTGCTCACCACGCTGGCCTTCTATGTGGGCAATGCCTCGCTGTACTTTGTGCTCGCGCTGTACCTGCAGCAAGGCCTGGCGCTCGATGCGCTCACCTCGGGCGTCGTCTTCACGTCGCTGGCGATCGGCTTTTTCGCGACGTCAATGGCGGGTGCGCGCCTCGCGCGGCGCTTCGGAGGCAAGCCGCCCATCGCGCTCGGTGCACTGGTGCTTGCTGCAGGGCACGCATTGCAGTTCGTCAACGTGGCGGGCTGGGCGGGGCATTCGCACGTTGCGGCGTGGATGGTGCCGCTGCTGCTGTTGCAGGGCGCGGGGCTCGGCATGGTGATGGCGCCGCTGGTGTCCACCGTGCTGGCAGGGCTGCCGCCGCAACATGCGGGCGTGGCCTCGGGCGTGCTGTCGATGGTGCAGCAGGCGAGCAATGCGCTGGGGGTGGCGTTGATCGGCATCCTCTTCTACGGGCGGCTGGGTCATGGGGCCGATGCGGCGGGGTATGCGAGCGCGTTCGGGGCGGCTCTGATCTATCTGACGGTTTCAGCGCTGCTCGTGGCTGCGCTCCACCATCGCGGAAGCCGGCGGGCCTGATCGGGCGCGGCGGTGGCCGTGCCAAACTCTCCTGTCCTCACGACAGGACAGACATGGCCACCGATATCCAGCAACTGACCCAAGACCTGCGCGACTTCGCCCAGGTGCGCCAATGGGAGATGTTCCACTCCCCCAAAAATCTGGCCTCCGCGCTTTCCGTGGAGGCCGCCGAACTGCTTGAACACTTCCAGTGGATGAGTGAAGCCAAGAGCCGCAATCTGACCGCCGCCAAGCGCACCGAGATCGGCACAGAGATCGCCGACGTCTTCCTCTACCTGCTGCAGCTCGCCGACAAGCTCGATATCGACGTGATCGAGGCCGCAAAGAGCAAGATGCTCGTCAACGCCAGCAAGTACCCCGTGCCGCCGCCTGCCTGAGCCCTGAGTACCTCCGTGTACGCCACCCGGCGTATTTCCCCTTCCTGGTGCATTCCGCAGACTCCCTCCCACGCCAGCAAAGCGCTGGCGACAAGGTTCAACCAACCCGGAGCAGGAGTCCACATGCAACGTCGTTTCACACTCAAGGCGCTCACCGCCGCCGTCGCGCTGGCCAGCATTTCTGCTGCGCCCGCTTTCGCTGCCGACACCATCAAGGTCGGCGTGCTGCACTCGCTGTCGGGCACGATGGCCATCTCTGAAACCGTGCTGAAAGACACGGTGCTGATGGCCATCGACGACATCAACAAGAAGGGCGGCGTGCTGGGCAAGCAGCTCGAGCCCGTGGTGGTCGACCCGGCCTCCAACTGGCCCCTGTTCGCTGAAAAGACCAAGCAGCTGCTCGGCCAGGACAAGGTCTCGGTGATCTTCGGCTGCTGGACCTCGGTGTCGCGCAAGTCGGTGCTGCCGGTGGTCGAGGAAATGAACGGCCTGCTGTTCTACCCGGTGCAATACGAGGGTGAAGAGCTCTCGAAGAACGTGTTCTACACGGGCGCCGCGCCCAACCAGCAAGCCATTCCGGCCGTCGACTACCTGATGAGCAAGGAAGGCGGCGGCGCCAAGCGCTGGGTGCTGCTGGGTACCGACTACGTGTACCCCCGCACCACCAACAAGATCCTGCGCGCCTACCTCAAGAGCAAGGGCGTGAAGGACACCGACATCGACGAGAAGTACACCCCCTTCGGCCACAGCGACTACCAGACCATCGTTGCCGACATCAAGAAGTTCTCGGCCGGCGGCAAGACTGCAGTGGTGTCGACCATCAACGGCGACTCCAACGTGCCCTTCTACAAGGAACTCGGCAACGCCGGCCTGAAGGCCAAGGACGTGCCCGTGGTTGCCTTCTCGGTGGGTGAAGAAGAGCTGCGCGGCGTGGACACCAAGCCGCTGGTCGGCCACCTGGCCGCATGGAACTACTTCATGTCGATCAAGAACCCGACCAACACGGCGTTCATCAAGCAGTGGAGCGACTACGCCAAGGCCAAGAACATCGCCGGCCACAAGGACAAGCCGCTCACCAACGACCCGATGGAAGCCACCTGGATCGGCATCCACATGTGGAAGCAGGCGGTCGAGAAGGCCAAGTCGACCGACACCGACAAGGTGATCGCAGCCATGGCCGGCCAGACCTTCACGGCTCCCTCGGGCATCGTGTCGAAGATGGATGAGAAGAACCATCACCTGCACAAGAGCGTGTTCATCGGCGAAATCAAGGCCGATGGCCAGTTCAACGTGGTGTGGAAGACGCCGGGTCCTGTGAAGGCCAAGCCGTGGAGCCCGTACATCGAAGGCAACGACAAGAAGCCTGACTACCCCGCTGGCAAGTCGATGTAAGTGTGTTTCTCCCTCCCCAGTGGGGGGAGGGAGCCAACCCAACTTCCATTCTCATGATGCTTCGACGAACCCTTCACTGCGCACTCGCCGCCATGCTGCTCATGGCATCGGCCGCCCACGCGTTGACCGCCGACGAAGCCCGGGCCATCGCCTCCGGCGAATCCGAAGCCCGCATCGCCGCGCTCAACAAGGCCGTGCTCACGGCCGACGACAAGACCGCCGCCTTCATCCAGGCCATGTCCGACGACGCGGTCAAGTACACCGAAGACAAGGTCTTCGTGATGAAGGACGACAAGGGCTACGACCCCGTCACCGGCGCCGAGCTGAAGGTGCCCGACACCGCCGAAGACGTCGTCAACAACAACCTCATGCGCGGCGCGCTCGATGCCGCGCAGGCCGCGCTCAAGCTCACGAGCAAGGACGACGCGGTGCGCGCCGAAGCCGCGCAGGCGCTCTTCAAGGAGCCCGACGAATCGCGCGTGCCCATGGTCGAGAAGGCGCTGGCCGCTGAGACCAACCCCAAGATCAAGGCGCAGCTCGAACTGGTGCGCGCCGCCAGCATGCTCACCAGCGCCGACAAGGCCAAGCGCCTCATCGCCGCCAAGGAGCTGGGCAACAACCGCAACCCCGACACCAAGCTGCTGCTCAACCAGCGCCTGGCCGACGAAACCGAGGCGGACGTCAAGGCCGCCATCGTCGCTTCCATTGCCAGCATCGACGGCGCGCTGGTCTGGGGCGACCGCATCAACGCCGTGTTCAGCGGCATCAGCCTGGGCTCGGTGCTGCTGCTGGCCGCGCTCGGCCTGGCCATCACCTACGGGCTGATGGGCGTGATCAACATGGCGCACGGCGAGCTGATGATGATCGGCGCCTACGCCACCTACGTGATGCAGGGCATCTTCCAGAAGTACGTGCCCGAGGCGGCCTTCGGCTTGTACCTGGTCGCTGCCATTCCGGTCTCGTTCCTCGCGTCGGCGCTCGTGGGCGCGGTGCTGGAGCGCGGCGTGATCCGTTTCCTGTACGGCCGACCTCTCGAAACGCTGCTCGCCACCTGGGGCATCAGCCTGATGCTGCAGCAGCTCGTGCGCACGCTGTTCGGCGCGCAGAACGTCGGCGTCGAAAACCCCGGCTGGATGAGCGGCGGCTTCACCATGCTGAGCAACGTCACGCTGCCGTGGAACCGCATCTGCATCATCATCTTCGCCGCGTTGGTATTGCTTGCGATGGGCTGGCTCATCGGCAAGACGCGCCTTGGCCTGTTCGTGCGCGGCGTTACGCAGAACCGTCCGATCGCCTCGTGCATGGGTGTGAACACCGCGCGCATCGACACCTACGCCTTCGCGCTCGGCTCCGGCATAGCGGGCCTTGCCGGCTGCGCGCTGAGCCAGATCGGCAACGTCGGCCCCGACCTGGGCCAGAGCTACATCGTCGACAGCTTCATGGTGGTCGTGATGGGCGGCGTCGGCCAGCTCGCGGGCACCGTGTATGCGGCGCTGGGGCTGGGCATTCTCAACAAGTTCATCGAAGGCTGGGCGGGCGCGGTGCTCGCGAAGATCGCGGTGCTTGTCTTCATCATCATCTTCATCCAGAAGCGGCCGCAAGGCATCTTCGCTATGAAAGGCCGGAGCGCTGAGGCATGAGCAAGGTCGTACTTCCAACCAAGGGGCCGCTGCTGAGCGGCAAGGGCTGGACGGCCTTCTTCGTCGCGCTGATCGTGGTGTGCGCGGTGGCACCGGTGCTCAACATCTGGGTGCCGGTAGACAGCCCGCTGCACATGAGCGACTACGCGGTGGCGCTGGTCGGCAAGATCATGTGCTACGCCATCTGCGCGCTGGCCATGGACCTGATCTGGGGCTACACCGGCATCCTCTCGCTGGGCCATGGCCTGTTCTTCGCGCTCGGCGGCTACATGATGGGCATGTACCTCATGCGCCAGATCGGCCGCGACGGCAATTACAAGAGCGACCTGCCCGACTTCATGGTGTTCCTCGACTGGAAGACGCTGCCCTGGCACTGGACCTTCAGCGACAGCTTCATCGCCACGCTGATTTTGATCGTGGCGGTGCCGGGCCTCATCGCCTTCGTGTTCGGCTTCTTCGCGTTCCGCTCGCGCATCAAGGGCGTGTACTTCTCGATCATCACGCAGGCCATGACCTTTGCGGCCATGCTGCTGTTCTTCCGCAACGAGACGGGCTTCGGCGGCAATAACGGCTTCACCGACTTCAAGCGCATCCTGAATATTCCGATCGCCACGCAGGAAATGCGCATGACGTTGTTCGCGCTCACCGGCGCCACGCTGCTGGGCTTCTTCCTGTTTGCCAAGTGGCTCATCGGCAGCAAGTTCGGCCGTGTGCTGCAGGCCATTCGCGACGCCGAAACGCGCGTGATGTTCTCGGGCTACAACCCGCTGCCGTACAAGCTCACGATCTGGGTCATCTCCGCCATCATGTGCGGCGTGGCCGGCGCGCTGTACGTGCCGCAGGTCGGCATCATCAACCCGGGCGAGATGAGCGCGGCCAACTCCATCGAGATCGCCATCTGGGCCGCCGTGGGCGGACGCGCGACGCTGATCGGCCCCATCATCGGCGCCTTCATCGTCAACGGCGCGAAGAGCTGGCTCACCGTGGCCTACCCCGAGTACTGGCTGTACTTCCTGGGTGCCTTGTTCATTGCTGTCACGCTGTTCCTGCCGAACGGCATCGTGGGGTTGGTGCGCAAGTGGGTGTCGAGGGAGAAGAAGCCGGTGTCGCCCGAGCCCGTGCAGGATGCTGCACGGCGCTCGGTTGCGGCGGAGCAGGGCGTCGAGCCCGATGCGCTGGCCTCGCTGCCCGTGGACGCGAAGGGAGCACGCGCATGACGCCCGACCTGATGGAAGCCGGCGCCGAGCGCGCGGCACGCGCCAGCGGCATTCACTACGTGAGCGGCAGCACCGAATCGGGCGGCCGCGCCGCAGATTTCGGCCGCCACGTCACGCCGGGCGAAGTCGACGTCACGCACGGCCGCATCCTCTACCTCGAAGACGTCAGCGTGAGCTTCGACGGCTTCAAGGCCATCAACAAGCTGTCGCTCGACATCGCGCCGGGCGAACTGCGCTGCATCATCGGCCCGAACGGAGCGGGCAAGACCACGATGATGGACATCATCACTGGCAAGACGCGGCCCGATTCGGGCACCGTGTTCTTCGGCAGCACCATCGACCTGCTGCGCCACCGCGAAGCGGACATCGCGCAATTGGGCATCGGCCGCAAGTTCCAGAAGCCGACAGTGTTCGAGCACCTGACCGTGTTCGAGAACCTCGAGCTCGCGCTGAAGACCAACAAGGGCGTGCGCGCCTCGATGCTCTTCAGGCTCGACTCGGCGCAAAGCGACCGCCTGGCCGAGGTGCTGGAAACCATTCACCTCGCCGACAGCGTGTCGCGCCTGGCCGGCAACCTGAGCCATGGCCAGAAGCAGTGGCTGGAAATCGGCATGCTGCTGATGCAGGACCCGAAGCTGCTGCTGCTCGACGAGCCCGTCGCAGGCATGACCGATGAAGAGACGGCGCGCACCGCCGAGCTGTTCCTCACCCTCAAGGGCAAGCATTCACTGATGGTGGTGGAGCACGACATGAGCTTCATCCGCACCATCTCCGAGATCGTCACCGTGCTGTGCGACGGCTCTGTGCTGGCGCAAGGCACGCTGGACGAAGTGCAGGCCGACGAGCGGGTGATCGAGGTCTATCTGGGCCGCTGAGGAACTGAACCCATGCTGACAGCAAAGAACATCCACCAGTACTACGGTGGCTCCCACATCCTCCGGGACGTGAGCTTCGAGGCAACGCTCGGCAAGGTCACGGTATTGCTGGGCCGCAACGGCGTAGGCAAGACCACGCTGCTGAAGTCGCTCATGGGCCTGGTGCCCATCAAGAGCGGCAGCATCGAACTCGAAGGCAAGCCCATCCACAAGGCCACGCCTTACGACAGGGCAAGAGCCGGCATCGGCTTCGTCCCGCAGGGCCGCGAGATCTTCGCGCGGCTCACGGTCGAGGAAAACCTGCGCATGGGCCTGGCCTACAAGAGCGGCAGCACGCCCATTCCGTCGGAGCTGTTCGACCTGTTCCCCGTGCTCAAGCAGATGATCAACAGAAGAGGCGGCGACCTCTCCGGCGGGCAGCAGCAGCAGCTCGCCATCGCCCGGGCCCTCGCGCCCAAGCCCAAGCTGCTGATCCTCGACGAGCCCACCGAGGGCATCCAGCCCAGCATCATCAAGGACATCGGCCGCGTCATCCGCATGCTGGCCGACCGTGGCGACATGGCCATCGTGCTGTGCGAGCAGTACTACGACTTCGCCCAGGAACTGGCCGACGACTACCTCGTGATGGAGCGCGGCGAGGTCATTGCCCGCGGCCTTGGCAAGGACATGGAAGCGCAGGGCGTGCGCCAGCTCGTCGCCATCTGAACCCCTGGGGCAGGGCTTCGAAGCCCTGCCAGTACAGGGCCTTGGGCAACTGCGTATCGGCAGGAATTCAGGGTTTACCCTAAAATCCGGCTTCTGCCCGCGGCCGCCGGGCACCTTCCCAGGAGCCTGGCCTTGAACGCCTCCCCACCCGCGCTGGACAGCGCGGACACCGATATTTCCGTTTCTTCTTCTCCCGCCGCACCCGTCAACTTCCTGCGCGCGGTGCTCGCACTTGGCGTCGGCGGCTTTGCCATCGGCACCGGCGAATTCGTCATCATGGGCCTGTTGCCCGAAGTGGCGAAGGACATCGACGTCAGCATCCCGCAGGCAGGCCACGTCATCAGCGCCTACGCGCTCGGCGTGGTCATCGGCGCGCCCGTGCTCGCGGTGCTCGCCGCAGGCTGGCGCCGCCGCGCGCTGCTGATCGCGCTCATGGCCGTGTTCGCGGCCGGCAACTTCGCCAGCGCGGCGGCCCCCAACTATTTACTGCTGAACCTGCTGCGCTTTGCCACCGGCCTGCCGCACGGCACCTACTTCGGCGTGGCCGCGCTCGTGGCCGCCACGCTCGCGCCACCGGGGCGCCGCGCGCGGGCCGTGGGGCTCGTCATGCTGGGGCTCACCGGCGCCACGCTGGTCGGCGTGCCCATCGCCGCCTGGCTGGGCCAGATCTTCGGCTGGCGCGCCGCCTTCGTGTTCGTCGGCGTGATCGCGCTGGTGGCCATCGCGCTGCTGCGCCGCGACATCCCCGACCTCGCAGCGCCCGCAGGCGCCAGCCCGTGGCGCGAACTCGGCGCGCTCAAGCGCAAGCAGGTGTGGTTCACGCTCGGCATCGGCGCCATCGGCTTCGGCGGCATGTTCTCGGTGTTCAGCTACATCAAGCCCACGCTCATCGAAGTGGCTGGCATGCCCATGGGCGGCGTGCCCTTCGTGCTGGCGCTGTTCGGCCTGGGCATGGTCACCGGCAACCTCGTGGGCTCGCGCCTGGCCGACAAGTCGCTCATGCGCACCATCGGCGGCCTGCTGGTCTATGCGGCGCTGGTGCTCGCGATGTTCACCTTCGCGGCGCACAACGTCTTTACCGCGGCGTTCAACGTGTTCCTCATCGGCACCACCGTGGCCATCGGCCCGGCGCTGCAGATCCGGCTGATGGACGTGGCCGGCGATGCGCAGACGCTCGCTGCCGCACTCAACCACTCGGCCTTCAACATGGCCAACGCGCTCGGCGCGTGGCTCGGCGGCGTGGCCATTGCCGCGGGCCTGGGCTGGACCTCGACCGGCTGGGTCGGCGCCTTACTGGCGCTGGCGGGCATGGGCGTGTTCGGTTGGGCGATTGCGAGCGCGCGTGCCGAAGCGCGCCGGCCCGAAACGGTTACTTGCTGAGGGCTGCGCCGCGTTCGCGCAGCAGCGACGCGAAGTGGCGAAGCTCCGTCGCGTTCAGGTCCGACACCGCCCACGCCTGCATGCCGCCCTGGGCCTTCGTCGACACCACGGCCCACGGCGTGAGCGCCACCGTGCCGGTGCCCAAGCCGCACACCATCGCCATCCGGCCCGACGGGCGTCAGGCCTACGTCGCGTCGCAGGAGCCCGGCCATTTCGCGCTGGTCGTGATCGACATGGCCACCCGCAGCGTGGTCACCGAGATCCCGCTCGACAAGCCGCCGCGCGACCTGGAGTTCGGCCACGACGGCAAGGCGCTGTACCTCACGCTGGCTGGCGTGCCCGCAGTGCAGGTGCTCGACCCCGCCACCAACCAGTGGAGCGCGCCGGTTCCCACGGGCGTGTCGCCGCACATCGCGCAGCACTTCGCGGGCATGGCCAGCGGGGTGGTGGTAGTGCAGGGCCCGGGCGAAGTCATGCTGTTCGACCCGGCCACGCGTGCGGCGGTGCGCAGCATCGGCGTGGGCAAGCAGCCGCATTGGCTCGACCTGTCGGCGGACGGCAAGAAGCTGTGGGTGAGCAACGAAGGCTCGAACGACGTCAGCGTGGTCGATCTTGCGGGTGGGCCGGTGCACACGGTGGCGGTGGGCAACGCGCCGCGCAAGGTCGCGGTGCAGCGCGTCGCGGCCGCCGAAGCCGCGCATGCCGGTAGCTCCAACCACGTGACTATCCGCAACTTCGCTTTCGAGCCCGCGCAGATCACCGTCAAGGCCGGTCAGCGCGTGAGCTGGCAGAACGACGACGGCGCGCCGCACGGCCTGGTCTTCAAGGACGGCTCGACGGGCATCGACCTGCTGCTGCCCGGCAAGGCCTTCGCCCGCGTCTTCGACAAGCCGGGCGTGTACGACTATGTCTGCTCGGTGCATCCGTACATGACGGCACGGGTCACGGTGGTGGGCTCGCAGCCAGGGTCCTGACTATCGGCTTTCATCCGGCCCGATTGACAGGGGCGAGCGAACCAGGGGACATTGCCCCGGATGAAGGAAGAAAGAATCTCGCGCCGACGCCTGCTGTGCGGCGGGCTGGCCGCCGCTTCGCTGGGCCATCCGTTCCTGCGGCTGAATGCGCAGCCGGCCACGGCGTCGCGCGATCCGTTCACGCTGGGCGTGGCCTCGGGCGTGCCGCGCGCCGACGGCTTCGTGCTCTGGACACGCCTGGCGCCAGAGCCGCTGCAGGGCGGCGGCATGGGCGATGCGCCCGTCGAAATGCGATGGGAAGTCGCCGACGACGAGGGCTTCAGGCGCGTCGTGGCGAAGGGCTCGGCCATCGCTACGGCCGAGCTTGCGCATTCGGTGCATGTCGAAGTACAGGGGCTGTCGCCGGGCCGCCCTTACTGGTATCGCTTCACGGTCGGCGGCGCACGCAGCCCGATTGGACGCACGCGCACCACGCTCACCGAGGACGACGGGACGCAGCAGCCGCTGCGCTTCGCCTTCGCCTCCTGCCAGCAGTACGAGCAGGGCTACTACGCCGCCTACCGCGACATGGCCGCGCAGCCGCTGGACTTCGTGGTGCACCTGGGCGACTACATCTACGAGAGCTCCTGGGGCTCGCGCCACGTGCGGCGCCACGAGGGCGGCACTCCCACGCAGCTGCCCGAGTTCCGCAACCGCTACGCGCTCTACAAGACCGATCCGCACCTGCAGGCCGCGCACGCCGCCTTTCCCTGGCTCGTGACCTGGGACGACCACGAGGTGGCCAACGACTACACGAACGACATGTCGCCGCGCACCTCGGACCCCGCGCAGTTCCTCGCGATCCGCGCCGCCGCCTACCAGGCGTGGTACGAGCACATGCCGGTGCCCGCCAGCATGCGCCCGCGCGGCGCCGATGCGCTCATCTACGGCCACCACCGCTTCGGCCGCATGCTCGACGTGCTGCTGACCGACGGGCGCCAGTACCGCTCGCACCACGCCTGTCTTTCGGGGCGCAGCGCCTCGCCGCTGGCCGACTGCGCCGACAGGCTCGCACCGCAGCGCAGCTTCTTCGGCGCGCAGCAGGAAGCCTGGCTGGCGCGCGAGCTGGCTGCGCCACCCGCGCGCTGGACCGTGCTCGCCCAGCCCACGCTGCTCGCCGAGGCCGACCGCAAGCGCGGCCCAGAGCACGGCTACTGGATGGACGGCTGGGACGGCTACGCCGCGGCCCGCGCCCGCCTGCTCGATGCGCTGGCCGCGCACAAGGCGCGCGGCGGCAATGCGCTGGTCGCCAGCGGCGACGTGCACGCCTTCTGGGCCGCCGACCTGCGGCGCGGCGACGCGCAGCAGGGCCCGGTGGTCGCCAGCGAGTTCGTCGGCGGCGCCATTACCTCCGAGGGGCCCAGCGCCGCCAGCGTGGCGAACATGCTCGCGAAGAACCCGCAACTGCGCTATGGCCGGGCGGACAGGCGTGGCTATACGCTCGCGACCCTCGACGCGCGTGGCTGCTCGATCGAGTTCCGCGTGGCGGACGACGAGAAGACGGCCGATTCGCCTGTCAGCCCCATGGCCCGCTTCTCGGTCGAGCTCGGCGCGCCCGGCGTGCACGCCGAGAGCACCTGAGTCGTAAACGCCCGGCGCCTGCAGGATTGCGCGGCCGTGCCTATGATGGCCGCCGCCGCGCAAGCCCCGTCTGCGTCTCTTTCACCCTTCCCTGAAGCGAGAACCGAACACCATGAGCATTCCCTCCACCCGCCTCGGCCGCACAGGCCTTACCGTGTCCCGCCTTGCCCTCGGCACCATGACCTTCGGCCTGCAGACCGACGAGACGGTGTCGCACCAGATCCTCGACAAGGCTGCCGAAGGCGGCATCAACTTCCTCGACACCGCCGACGTGTACCCGCTCGGCGGCACCGTCGAGACCACCGGCCGTACCGAAGAGATCATCGGCCGCTGGCTGCAGAAGCAGGGCCCCACGGGCCGCCGCCGTTTTGTCGTCGCCACCAAGGCGGTCGGCAAGGTCGGCCCCAACAGCTGGGACCAGGGCGCGTCGCGCAAGCACCTGCTGGACGCCATCGACGCCTCGCTCAAGCGGCTGCAGACCGACCACGTCGACCTGTACCAGCTGCACAGCGACGACCGCGAGACGCCGCTCGAAGAAAGCCTGGAGGCGCTCGACGTCATCGTGAAGTCGGGGCGGGCGCGCTACATCGGCGTGTCGAACTTCCTGGCCTACCGGCTGGCGCGCGCGTTGGGCAAGGCCGAGCTGCACAAGCTCACGCGCTATGTGTCGGTTCAGCCGCGCTACAGCCTGCTGTTCCGCGAGATCGAGCGCGAGCTGCTGCCGCTGGTTGGCGAAGAGGGGCTGGGCGTGATTCCCTACAACCCCCTGGCGGGTGGCCTGCTGACCGGCAAGTACAAGCCCGGAGCCAAGCCGGAGGAAAACACCCGCTTCACGCTCGGCACCGCCGGCAACATGTACCAGGACCGCTACTGGAACGAGCGCAGCTTCAACACCGTGACGCAGCTGCACGAGCTGGCCGACGAGGCGGGCGTGCCGCTGGCAACGCTGGCCGTGGCGTGGGTGATGGCGAATCCGCTGATCACCGCGCCGCTGCTCGGCGCGAGCCGGCCCGACCAGCTCGACGCGACGCTGGCCGCCGCCGAATACAAGCTCGATCCGGCGCTCAAGCAGAAGCTCGACGAGCTGACTGCCGAGTACCGCAAGGGCGATGCCCCGCGCTGACGCTGAAACTGTCAGAACTGTCAGTTAGTCGACAGCGAGGGGTTTGATGAGGGTGCCTAGAGTGCCCTCATCATGGTTCTTTCCGACGTACCTCCTCTCTCGCGCGCGGCCCTCGCGCTGGCCGTCATGGTCCTCGCAGGCTGCGCTGTCGGCCCCGACTACGTCCGCCCGCAGATGGACGTGCCGGTCGCCTACAAGGAAACCGGCGGCCCCTGGAAAACCGCTGCCCCGCAGACCATCGACGCCAGCCACCCTTGGTGGGACGCCTACGGCGACAGCACACTCAGCGCGCTGATCGTGCAGGCCAACGCGGCCAACCAGAACATCCGCGTCGCCGAGGCGCAGTACCGCGAGGCGCAAGCCATCACCGCGGCAGCGCGCGCCAACTTCTTCCCGACCGTCGGCATCAACGCCGGTGCCACCCGTGCACAAAGCAACAGCACCGGCACCGTCAAGCTAGGCACCACCGACACCCTCGGCCTCGCAGCCAGCTGGGAGCCCGACATCTGGGGCGCAGTGCGCCGCTCGGTCGAGGCCGGCAGCGCGAGCGAACAGGCCAGCGCCGACGACCTGGCCGGCGCGCGGCTCAGCATCCAGACCACGCTCGCGCAAGACTATTTGCAGATCCGCGTGATCGACCTGCAGCGCGACCTGTACGCCAGCACCACCACCGCCTACGCCAAGGCGCTTGAACTCACACAGCACCAGTACGCGGCCGGCACCGTGCTGCGCTCCGACGTGGCGCTGGCAGAAAGCCAGCTCAAGACGGCGCAGGCCCAGGCCGTGGACCTCGACGCCCAGCGCGCCCAGCTCGAACACGCCATCGCGGTGCTGACGGGGCAGGCGCCCGCGTCGTTCTCGCTGCCGGCGCTCGAATCGTCGTCGCAGCCGCCCACGGCCGAAACGCTTTCTTCGGCCGCCGCGCTGCGCGTGCAGCTCCCGGTCACGCCAACGGGCCTGCCTTCGGAGCTGCTCGAACGCCGCCCCGACATCGCCGGCGCCGAGCGCCGCGTGCAGGCAGCGAACGCCAACATCGGCGTGGCCAAGGCCGCGTACTTCCCGCAGATCGTGCTCAGCGCTAGCGGCGGCTTCAGCGCTGCCACGCTGGGCACGCTGTTCAACACGCCCAGCCGCGTGTGGTCGCTGGGCGCGGCGCTGGCGCAGACCGTGTTCGACGGCGGCTTGCGCAAGGCGCACACCGACCAGGCCGTGGCCACCTACGACGCCTCGGTCGCGCAATACAAGCAGACCGTGCTCGGCGGCTTCCAGCAGGTGGAAGACAACCTCGCCACCCTGCGCGTGCTCGACAACGAATCCGCCCTGCAGGCCGATGCCGTGCGCGCCGCGCAACTCGCCGAGCGCCTGGCCCTGAGCCAGTACCGCGCCGGCACCGCCACCTACCTCAGTGTGGTGACGGCGCAGACGCTCTCGCTCACCAACCAGCGCACGGCCGCGCAGGTGCTCGGCCGCCAGCTGGCCGCCAGCGTCTCGCTGATCGCGGCCACGGGCGGCGGCTGGAACGCCGCCGATGCCGCACAAAAGACTTCCGGAAATTGACGCCATGACGACGACCGCAGACACCACCACAACGCACCCCCTGTTCCAACGCCGCTCCACCTGGCTCGCGGCCGCCACGCTCGTGGTCGTGCTGGGCGGCGGCGCCTGGGCGCTCACCCACCACGCGGCCAACGCAGCCAAGCCCGATGCGCCCAAGACTCCGCCGGTGCAGGTGACCACCGCACGCGTCACGCCGCAGACCGTGCAGGTCTATCGCTCGGGCATCGGCACCGTCGCCTCGATGGCCACCGTTACCGTCAAGGCGCGCATCGATGGCCAGCTCGACAAGGTCGGCTTCGTCGAAGGGCAGGACGTGAAGGCCGGCCAACTGCTCGCGCAGCTCGACCCGCGCACGCTGCAGGCCCAGCTCGCGCAGGCGCAGGCCACCAAGGCGAAGGACCAGGCCACGCTCGTCAATGCACGCGCCGACCTCAAGCGCTACACCACGCTGCTCTCGCAAGACGCCGCCACGCAGCAGCAGGTCGACACGCAGAAGGCCCTGGTCAACCAGCTCGAAGCCACCGTGCAGAACGACGCGGCGCAGGTGCAATTCGCCGAAGTGCAGCTGAGCTTCACGCGCATCTCGTCGCCCATGAACGGCCGCGTCGGCGCGCGGCTGGTGGACCCGGGCAACATCGTTCACGCGACCGACACCAGCGGCCTCGTCGTCATCAACCAGATCGACCCCATCGCCGTGCAGTTCACGCTGCCTGAAGACGCGGTGCAGGACATCAACCGCGTGCAGCAGCAAAGCGCGCAGCCGCTCTCCGTGGTGGCCTTTGACCGCAGCGGCGCGCAGATGCTGGGCACCGGCAAGCTGATCTTGCTGAACAACCAGATCGACACCACCAGCGGCACCGTGCAGCTCAAGGGCAGCTTCGCCAACCCGCAGCACACGCTGTGGCCAGGCCAGTACGTCAACGTGCGGCTGCAGCTAGACCGCAGGCCCGATTCGCTCACCGTGCCCGCCGCCGCCATCCAGCGCGGACAGGACAACACCTACGTCTGGGTGGTCGACGCCGAGAACAAGGCCGAGAACGTGCCCGTGCACGTGGTGCAGATCGCCGACGGCACGGCAGTCGTCGACAAGGGCCTGACGGCCGGCCAGCGCGTGGTGGTCGACGGCCAGTACAAACTCAAGCCCGGCGCCACCATCGTCGAGCCACCGCCCGCCGCCAAGAATGCAGATGGCAAAGATGGCAAGAAGGCCGCCAGCGGGAGCAGCAATTGAGCATCTCCGCCGCATTCATCAAGCGCCCCATCGGCACCACGCTGCTGGCGCTGGCCATCCTGCTGGTCGGCGCGGCGGTGTTTCCGCTGCTGCCGGTGGCGCCGCTGCCGCAGGTCGACTTTCCGACCATCCAGGTTTCGGCCAACCTGCCGGGCGCGAGCCCGGAAACCATGGCCTCCAACGTCGCTCAGCCGCTGGAGCGGCAGTTCTCGCTGATCGCGGGGCTGTCGCAGATGACGTCCACCAGCGGCCTCGGCTCCACGCAGATCACGCTGCAGTTCGACCTCGACCGCAGCATCGACGCCGCCGCGCTCGACGTGCAGGCCGCCATCAACGCATCAACCGGCCAGCTGCCCGCCAACCTGCCGAGCCCGCCCACCTTCCGCAAGGTGAACCCGGCCGACGCGCCCATCCTGATTCTCTCGGTGCAGTCGAAGACGCTGCCGCTCACCGAGGTGAACGACTACGCCGACAACATCCTCGCGCAGCAGATCTCGCAGATCTCCGGCGTGGGCCTGGTCAACATCGGCGGTGTGCAGAAGCCGGCCGTGCGCATCCAGGTCGACCCGGCCAAGCTCGCTGCGCTTGGCCTGAGCCTTGAAGATGTGCGCACCGTGCTTGCCTCGGCCACCGTCAATGCGCCCAAGGGCACCATCGACGGGCCGAACCAGAGCTTCACCGTCTACACCAACGACCAGTTGCTGAAGGCCCAGCCATGGAATGACGTGGTGCTGGCCTACCGCAACGGCGCGCCCATTCGCGTGCGCGACCTGGGCGTGGCGGTCGATGGCCCCGAGAACGCCAAGATCGCCGGCTGGGCCTACGCAGGCGCCGCCGCGCCCGAAGGCAGCAACGTGCAGAACGGCCGCTCCATCGTGCTCGCCATCACCAAGCAGCCAGGCGCCAACGTCATCGAAACGGTAGACCGCATCAACGCCGCGCTGCCGCGGCTGAAGGCGTCGATTCCGCCCACGGTGGACGTCAACGCCATCATCGACCGCACGCAGACCATTCGCGCCTCGGTGAAGGATGTGGAGTTCACGCTGCTGCTGACCATCGCGCTCGTGGTGGCCGTGATCTTCGTGTTCCTGCGCAACGTGCCGGCCACGCTCATTCCCAGCGTGACGGTGCCGCTCGCGCTGCTGGGCACGGTGGCGGTGATGTACCTGCTGGGCTACAGCCTCGACAACCTCTCGCTCATGGCGCTGACCATCGCGGTCGGCTTCGTGGTGGACGACGCCATCGTGATGCTGGAGAACATCTACCGCTACGTGGAAGAGGGCATGTCGGCCGTCGAGGCCGCCTACAAGGGCGCGAGCGAAATCGGCTTCACCATCATCTCGATCTCGGTGTCGCTGGTGGCGGTGTTCATTCCGCTGCTGCTCATGGGCGGCATCGTGGGGCGTCTCTTTCGCGAGTTTGCGGTAACGGTCACGCTCACCATCGTGGTGAGCGTGGTGATCTCGCTCACGCTCACGCCCATGCTGTGCTCGCGCTTCCTGAAGAACGAGCACGGCAACAAGCACGGGCGCCTGTACCAACTGTTCGAGCGCGGCTTCGACGCCATGCTCAACGGCTACAAGCGCGGGCTGCACGTGGTGCTCGACCACCAGTTCATCACGCTGATGGTGTTCATTGCCACGGTGGCTGCTACCGGCGTGCTGTTCGCGATCATCCCGAAGGGCTTCTTCCCGCAGCAGGACACCGGCTTCATCTCGGGCTTTGCCGAGTCGGCTCAAGACGCATCCTTCGCGTCGATGAACGCCCGCATGCTCGAGCTGGCCGACGTGGTGCGCAAGGACCCTGACGTGACCGGCTTCGGCATGAACGGCAGCTCGTCCACCTACAACACCGGCAACTTCTTCATCAGCCTGAAGCCCAAGGACGAAGGCCGCACCGCCACCGCCGACGAGATCATCACGCGCCTGCGCCCGCAGCTCGCCAAGGTGCAAGGCGTGAACCTGTTCCTGCAGGCCGGGCAAGATATTCGCGTGGGCGGACGCGCCTCGCGCACGCAGTACCAGTACACGGTGACTGACGCCAACCTCGACGAGCTCAACACCTGGGCACCCCAGTTGCTCGCGCGCTTCAAGCAGCTGCCAGAAATCACCGACCTGGCCTCCGACCAGCAGAACGCCGCGGCGTCCGCCGTGCTCACCATCGACCGCGACCGCGCGTCGAGCTTCGGCATTTCTCCCGCCACCATCGACGCCACGCTTTACGACGCCATCGGCCAGCGCCAGGTGGCGCAGTACTTCACGCAGCTCAACAGCTACCACGTGGTGCTGGAGGTAACGCCCGAGCTGCAGCAAGACCCGTCGCTCTTCAGCAAGCTGTACCTCAACTCGCCGCTCACCGGACAGCAGGTGCCGCTGTCGACCTTCGTGAAGGTGGACACCAGCAAGACGGCCTACCTGTCGATCAGCCACCAGGGCCAGTTCCCGGCGGTGACCATCTCGTTCAACCTCGCGCCGGGCCATGCGCTGGGCGACGCGGTGAACGCCATCAACAAGGCGCAGGCCGAGATGGGCCTGCCGCAGTCGCTCACCGGTTCGTTCCAGGGCACGGCGCAGGCCTTCCAGGACTCGCTCGCCTCGCAGCCCTACCTGATCGCGGCTGCGCTGGTGGCGGTGTACATCGTGCTGGGCCTGCTGTATGAGAGCTACATCCACCCGCTGACGATTCTGTCGACGCTGCCCTCGGCCGGCGTGGGAGCCTTGTTGATATTGATGGCAGGCGGCTACGACCTGAGCGTGATTGCGCTGATCGGCATCATCCTGCTGATCGGCATCGTGAAGAAGAACGGCATCATGATGATCGACTTCGCGCTCAAGGCCGAGCGCGAGCAGGGCATGTCGCCGCACGACGCCATCTACCAGGCCTGCCTGCTGCGCTTCCGCCCGATCATGATGACCACCATGTGCGCGCTGCTCTCTGGCCTGCCGCTGATGCTGGGCCACGGCTCGGGCTCCGAGCTGCGCCGGCCGCTGGGCTACGCGATGGTCGGCGGGCTGATACTCTCGCAGGCACTCACCCTGTTCACCACGCCGGTGGTCTACCTCTACCTGGACCGTGCCCACTACTGGTACATGAATCGCAAGGAAGCGCGCAAGGCCCGCAAGGCAGCGAAGGAAGGCAAGGCCCCGGTGCCGGCCGAGGCGCACTGATGAGCGCCGGCTGACATCACGGACAGGGACGGAGACAGAGACAAAAACGCCATGAAGATCCTGATAGTCGAAGACGAGCTGAGAACCGCGGACTACCTCTCCAAGGGGTTGACCGAGCAGGGCTGCGCCGTCGACATGGCGCACAACGGCATCGACGGCCAGCACCTGGCGCTCACGCACGACTACGACGTGATCGTGCTCGACGTGATGCTGCCCGGGCAGGACGGCTTCTCGGTGCTGCGCGCGCTGCGTGCCGTCAAGCAGACGCCGGTCATCATGCTCACCGCGCGCGACAGCGTGGAAGACCGCATCAAGGGCCTGCACGAAGGCGCGGACGACTACCTCGTCAAGCCCTTCTCGTTTCTCGAGCTGCTGGCGCGGCTGCAGGCGCTGAACCGGCGTGGCCGCAAGCAGGAGCCGATGCAGCTGCGCATTGCCGACCTGCAGGTCGACCTGCTGGCGCGCAAGGCTTTTCGTGGCAGTGGTGGCGGCAACACGCGCATCGACCTCACGGCCAAGGAGTTTGCGCTGCTGGCCGTGCTGGCACGGCGCCAGGGCGAGATCCTGTCGAAGACCGCCATCGCCGAGCTGGTGTGGGACATGAATTTCGACAGCAACACCAACGTGGTCGAGGTGGCCATCAAGCGGCTGCGCGACAAGATAGACGTGCCCTTCAGCCCGAAGCTGCTGCACACCATCCGCGGCATGGGCTATGTGATGGAAGTGCGCGACGGCGACAGCAACACCGCCGAGGGGGAGGGCGCCGCACCGTGAAGCGCTCGATCACCGCGCGGCTGGTCATCATGTTCGCCGCGGCGGCGCTCGCGACCTTTGCGCTGACCGGCTTCGCGCTGCACAGGGTGCTGATTCGCGAGCTGGACCGGCACCAGTACGAAGAGCTCGACACCACGCTCAAGAGCCTGCAGTTCTGGATCAAGGCCATCGACACCCCCGAGCGCTGGACCCGCGTGCAGGCGCGCATGGACGCGCTCACGCCAGAGGACGGCAGCGTGCGCTTCTGGGTGCTAAGTGACGATCCGCGCTTCCAGTACGGCAAGGGCCTGGCCGAAATCGACGGGCTCACGCGCGAGGCCAACGGCCACACCAGCAGCGTCGTGCTGCCGGGGCAGGAGAGGCCGTTTCGCACGCTGTCCGTGCACATCGAGCCCCATGCGCAGCGGCCGGCCGTACGGCTGATCGTCGGGCGCAACACCGAGCCTTATGCGCGCACGCGCCAGACCTTTCTGACCGCGCTGGCCGCGCTCGGGCTGGGGTCGGCGCTGGTGGTGGCCATTGCCGGCTACTGGATCGCGCGCGTGGGCCTGCGGCCGCTGGAGCGGCTTTCGGCCGAGGCGCAGGCGCTGCGGCCCAAGACCTTGTCGCAGCGGCTGCAGTCGGGGGCCTTGCCGGTCGAACTCTCGGCGCTGGCCGAGGCCTTCAACGGTGCACTGAACAGGCTCGAAGAGGCCTACGGCCAGCTCGAATCATTCAACGCCGACGTGGCGCACGAACTGCGCACGCCGCTGGCCAACCTCATCGGCAGCACGCAGGTGGCGCTGTCGCGCCAGCGCAGCGCGGGCGAGTTCCAGGAGGTGCTGCAGGCCAACCTCGAAGACCTGGAGCGCGTGCGCTCCATCGTCAACGACATGCTGTTCCTCGCGCGCGCCGACCGCGGCGAAGTGGCGACCGGGCTGGTGCTCACGCCCGTGGCGCAGGAAGTGCGCAAGACCATCGAGTTCTTCGAGTTCGTGCTCGACGAGACGCGCACGCAGGTCGCCATCGAGGGCGACGTGCTGGCCGAGGCGCGGCTGGAAAGCGCGCTGTTCCGCCGCGCCATGTCGAACCTGCTGCAGAACGCCATAGAGCATTCGAAGCCGGGGGCACAGATTGCCGTGACGCTGCGCGAAGAAGCCGCCTCGACGTGGATCACCGTGTCGAACCCGGGCGCACCCATCGACGAGCAGCATCTGCAGCACCTGTTCGATCGGTTCTACCGCGTCGATGCCGCACGCAACGACGGCGGCGAGCATCACGGCCACGGGCTGGGGCTGGCCATCGTGAAGGCGGTGGCGAGCATGCACGGAGGCCAGGTGAGCGCATCGAGCGAAGGCGGCCTGAACACCTTTGGTTTCAGCGTGGCGCGCCCCCCTGAAAAACTCGCTGGCTGAAGCCGCCCGCCAATGGCCTGTGCCCAGTACGTTCTTGGGCCATGCCCGAGAATCGCGGTTCGCATGAACCGCACGCAACCACCGCAAATTCATCCAGCATCCGGACAAGGGCAGCCATGGCGCAGCTGATGTCCCTGCTTGTGCAGAACGCGATCCTGGTGGTGTTTGCCGCCAGTTTTGCCGCACGCCTTGGGCTGCCGGTGCCGGCGGCCGCGGTGCTGGTGGTGACGGGTGCGCTGCTGGCGGCGGGCGATGTCTCGGTGCCCGGCGTGGTGGCGGCCGCGGTCGTCGCCAACCTGCTGGGCGACGGTGCGTGGTTCTATGCCGGACGGCGCTTCGGCTACCGCTTCATGCGCCTGCTGTGCCGCATCTCGCTGTCGCCCGACACCTGCGTGCGGCGCGGCGAATCGCTCATTACCGACTGGGGCGGCATGTCGCTCGTGGCCGCCAAGTTCGTGCCGGGCGTGTCGGTGGTGGCGCCGCCCATGGCGGGAGCGCTGGGCATGTCGGTGCGGCGCTTCATCGGCTTCGACATTGGCGCAGCGCTGGTCTGGACGGGGCTCTTCCTCGGGCTGGGCTGGGTGTTCCGCAACCAGATCCAGGAAGTGCTGGCCGTCATGGCGCAGGCCGGCGGCATTGCCACGGCCGCGCTGGGGGTGCTGTTGCTGGTGATCCTCGCGGTGCGCTACTGGCGCCGGCGGGCCTTCATGCGGCTCACGGGCATGCCGCGCATCTCGGTGGAAGAGCTGCACGACTTGCTGAACGGGGAAGAGCCACCGCTGGTGATCGACGTGCGCGGCCAGGCCGGCATGCAGGTCGACCCGCGCCGCATTCCGGGTGCAGAGGCGTACACGCTCAAGGCGCTGCAGCAGCGCAGCCTCGACCTGTCGCATGCATCCGGGCGCGTCGTGGTGCTGTACTGCAACTGCCCCAACGAGGTGTCGGCCGCGCAGGCTGCACGCGTGCTGCTGGCGCGCGGTGCGCGGCGGGCCCTGCCGCTGACCGGTGGGCTCGACGCATGGGTGGCCTCGGGCCGGCCCACCAGCGTGGACTGACCTCGCGCCTGCAGTAATCGGCCCTGCGTGCTAAGGTGCCCGGGCTTCGGGTTAACCCCTAAGCCCACCCCCCTTCGCAACTGGCAACCGGGACTCCTCGTGTCTTCTTCCGCTCCCACAGCCTCTCCGGCCGCTTCGACCGCAACAGGCCTCACGCCCGCGCTCACGCTGGTCTTCGCCATCGCCTGCGGTCTGTGCGTGGCCAACATCTACTACGCCCAGCCGCTGATCGGCCCCATCTCCGACACGCTGCAGCTGCACGCCGGGCTGGCCGGCCTGATCATGACGCTCACCCAGCTCGGCTACGGCGCCGGCCTTCTGCTGCTGGTGCCGCTGGCCGACGTGGTCGAGAACCGCAGGCTCATCGTCGGTGCGCTGTTCGGCGCGGTTATCGGGCTGGTGGGCATTGCGCTCTCGGACTCGGCCGTTACCTTTCTTGCTGCCTCCTTCGTGGTTGGCACATGCGCGGTTGCGGCGCAGGTGCTGTTGCCCTTCGCCTCGCACCTCGCGCCGGAGGCCACGCGCGGCAAGGTGGTCGGCAACATCATGGCCGGGCTGCTGGGCGGGATCATGCTGGCGCGGCCCTTTGCCAGCGTGGTGGCATCGGCGCTGGGCTGGCGCGCGGTGTTCTGGCTGTCGGCCGTTCTGATGGCCACCCTCATCGCCGTGCTGTGGCGCGTGCTGCCGCAGCGGCAGCCGCATGCCTCGGTGGGCTATGCGCGCACCATGGCATCGCTGCCCGGCATCGTGTGGAACACGCCGCTGCTGCGCCGGCGCGGCTTCTACCAGGGGATGATGTTCTCCGGCTTCCAGGCCTTCTGGACGGCCGTGCCGCTGGCGCTGGTGCATGAGTTCGGTATGGGGCAGCGCGGCATTGCGCTGTTCGCACTGGCCGGTGCTGCCGGCGCGCTGATGGCACCGCTGGCGGGCCGGCTGGCCGACAGGGGGCTGACGCGGCCCGCCACAGGAGCCGCCATCGTCGTCGCACTGCTTTCCTTCGTGCTCGGCGCAATCGCCATGCACTACCACTCGCTGGCCGGGCTGGTCGCGGGGGGCATCCTGCTCGACGGGGCGGTGCAGCTGTGCCAGGTGCTCAACTTCCGCAGCCTGTTCATGCTGGCGCCCGAACTGCGTGGCCGGCTCAATGGGCTGTTCATGACCTTCATCTTCATCTGCGCCGCAGTGGCCTCGGGCATTGCAGCTGCCGTGTATGCCTTCCACGGATGGAGCGGCTTGTGCCTGCTGGGCGGCGGCTATGTGCTGCTGGCGCTGCTCTACTACGCGACCGAGTTCCGCCAGCAACCTTCGGCCGTGCCCGTCGGCAGGTAGCAGACGCAAACGACCGTAGACTCGTTCGCTTTGCGTTTGCATTCAATGAGCTCGCCGATTTTTTCGCGGTCCATTCAGGTAACCCAAACCGACGCGAGCGGTATCTGGCCCATCCTGATGCTTTGCGTGGCTTACTCCGCATTGATGGTCGCAGGGGCTGCATGGGTTATCGACCTGGATGCGAAGGGCTGGTACATCGCGCGCGACATGGTGGCCATGCTTGCGCTCATGGCGCTGTGGCTGGTGGGCCTGGTGTTCGTCGTGCGTGCATGGATCTGGGTCGAAACGCATTGGCTGCAATCGGCCAAAGGCCGGGCAAAGGCGTTCAACGAATGCACGCGTGTCGACATCGGCGAAGGCGGTTTCTCCGTGCAAGGGCTTGGCCATGTCGATTGGATCGACGTGCTGACCCTCGAAGGGATTCCCGACAGCGACAACTATCTGATCGTTCACACACGGCCATTCAAGAAGCTGATGTTGACGGCACCTGTCGATGAACTGGCGCCGGTCATCAACCACTATCTCGCGCTGAGAAGCAGCGTCAAGGCAACGCAAGCGGGCACTCTGCAAAGCCGCGCCATGGTTTTTTGCTGGCGATGCTTTCTCGCCTGGATCTGGGCGGGGTATGCGTTGGCTGGCGCCGCAGGCATCGCGTTGCTCCTCAACGTGCCAGATGCAGGATTCATGAAAACCATGGTGGGCCTCTGCGTGCTCATGCCACTGATCGCGTGGCTGGTCTGGGCCATTCCTGTCTCGCAGATCAGCACCTTTTCGCATTCGCAGGTGCGAGCCTTCGAACTCGACGGCACGCGGCTGCGCAGCATCGACGGTGCTTGGCAATTCGACCTGCTGCGAGCTCGCGTCAGCCGTCGCCGTGCCAGCGGTATCGGCTACGAATTCACTTTCATGACCATTCGCCCGGAGTCGGGAAAGAGGCTCGATCTGATACTGGAAGGCGGGCCCGATCAGGAGGCGTTGCTGGACGCCTTGAGCGATCGAGGCTTGCTGCCTGCGATGAACCCGCAAGGCTGAACGCCCGGGCCCCACGGGGGAGCCGGGGCGAAAGTGCTCAGTGGTAGCCTTGCCACCCGATGAATCTCCGCACCAAGATCGTTGCGCTGGCCGTTGCACCTTTGCTCATCGCACTGGTGCTGGTGGCCCTCGCGGTGCGCCACCAGGAGCACGACCTCGCCCAGCGCGAGCGAGCCCTCATCGAGCGCAGCTACATGGACCAGCGCCGCAGCGAGCTGCGCAGCTATGTCGAACTGGCCGTGAGCAACCTGCTGCCGCTGTACGAGTCAGGCCAGGACGACGAAGCCACCCGCAACGAGGCCCTGCGCCGCCTGGCCTCGCTCAACTACGGCGACGATGGCTACTTCTTCGTGTACGACCTGGAGGGCAACTCCCTCATGCACTCGCGCCAGCCCGAGCTGGTTGGCCAGAACCTGTGGGAGCTGCGCGACTCGCACGGCCGCTACACCATTCAGGAGCTGATAAAGGGCGCGAAAGAAAACGGCGGCGGCTACGTCGAATACGAATGGCGCAAGCCGTCGAGCGCGCAGATGGCGCCCAAGCTCGGCTACGTGACCGCCATGCCGCGCTGGAACTGGATGGTCGGCACCGGCCTGTACCTCGACGACATCCAGTCGACCATGGACACCCTCGACCGGCAGATGAACGCCAACGTTACCGCCACCCTGCTGTGGATAGCCGGCATTGCCGCGCTGTGCCTCGGCGTGGTCAGCGCCGCCGGCCTGCTGCTGAATCTGAGCGAGCACCGCACCGCGGAAGCCAAGCTGCGCCTGCTCGCGCGGCGCGTGGTGCAGTCGCAGGAAGAAGAGCGCGGCCACCTCGCGCGCGAACTGCACGACGGCACCAGCCAGACGCTGGTGTCGGCCAAGCTGCTGATCGAATCGGCAGTCGAATCGCTCGACCGCCAGCGTCAGCCCACACCACCCGCGCTGGCCAAGGCACTGCAGCGGCTCAACGATTCGCTGATTGAAGTGCGCCGCATATCGCACCGGCTGCGCCCCGCCTTGCTCGACACCCTGGGCCTGCCCGCCGCGCTGGAGCGGCTGGTCGACGAGTTCAGGGAAGAGGGCGGCGTCGACGCGTCGATGATGATGGGCGGCGAATCATTCGAGCTGCAGCCCGAGGTGAAGACCGCGCTCTTCCGCCTGACGCAAGAGGCGCTGACCAATGTGCGCAAGCACGCGCACGCGCAGCACGTGAACATTGCGCTGCACTTCGACGAAGAAGAAGGCGTGCGGCTCGAAGTGAGCGACGACGGCACCGGCTTCGACATACAGGCCGTGCAGCTCGACCCCCGGCGCGGCATTGGCCTGCGCAACATGCGCGAGCGCATGGAGGCCATTGGCGGGCGGCTCATCATGTGCAGCAACGCAGGGCGCACATCCATCGAGGCCGAAGTGCCGACCCGCAGCGCGAGGGCAGCCGAAGAAGCGCCCGCATCCATCACATGACGACGACCAAGACCATCCGGCTTTTTCTTGTCGACGACCATCCGCTGGTGCGCGACGGCCTGCGCGCCCGGCTCGGCTCCATGCCCAACCTGGAGATCGTCGGCGAGGCCGGCAGCGCGGCCGAAGCGCTCGCGCAGGTAGACAGCGTGCAGCCCGACCTGATGCTGATGGACGTCGGCATGAAGGACATGAACGGCATCGAGCTCGCAGCCCTGCTGCTGCAACGCCAACCCGCGACGCACATCGTGATGCTCAGCATGTACGACAACCCCGAGTACGTGCAGAAGGCACTGCAGGTGGGCGCGCGCGGCTATGTGCTCAAAGACGCGCCCGCGGCCGAGATAGTCGCGGCCATCGAGGCCGTTTCGGCCGGCGGCACATTCCTGAGCCCGGCTGTGTCGAAGAAGCTGTTTCGCACGCAGGAGCCGCGGCCGCTGCTAACGCCGCGCGAAAGCGAGATTCTTTCGGCGCTGGGGCGAGGGGAGTCGAGCAAGCAGATTGCCCGTGACCTGGGGCTGAGCGTGCGCACGGTGGAGGCGCACCGGCAGAGCATCAAGCGGCGGCTGGGCATTGAAGGGCAGGCGGAGCTCATCAAATACGCGGTGGAGCACGCGCGGGAGTTTAGGCAGCGCTCGTGAACTTCAGCGACTGACTGTCAGAGCTTTGTGTATTGGCGCTGGCGCCCGGCGAATACCTGAGCTATTCGAGAAATTCTCGGCAGAAGTTTCTTCCTGCGCCGGGCTGGTTTTCTCTACAGTGAATGCCCCTGTGATTGAACGACCCGCTATGTGGGTGAGGAAGGCGGCATACACAACCAACACCAACAACCAGATGAATGAATGAACCGCTTCGCTTCACGGCGGGCTATCGGTGCGACGCGCATCGATGCGAACGTGAGGCACAAAAGGCGACGGCCAAGGTGCGCGAACACCTTGACCGTCTAACCAAGTGACGTGCATTAACTTTGGAAAGAGAGCACACCAAATGGCTGAACGAATTATGGCCGGGCCTGCGAGGCCGGCATCTGCGGACGCGACCGCCACGGCACGGGATCCGTCCGATCTTCTTGAGAACAAGCTGGAGCAGTTGAACTCACTGCTGTGGTGCTTCTACGGCGCAGGGGATGGATGGTTCCAGGACGCAGGAGAGGCGCATCGGGAGAATCTGCTTTGGATTGCTTCTGATTTGGCGCGGGAGGCGGTGGAGTTGTTTCAGGAGAGCGCGCGAGAGCAGGGCGTTCCAATTCAGATGTGAGCGCGCCTAGTGCGGTCAAGATCGTCGGTGAAGTAGTTCCGCTTGATGAGAGATAAGAAAATCTCGGAATGCGGGATGTACTTCCCACGAGACTGACTGGAGATCGTTGCGGCTCGTCTCGCTCACTAGGTTGGGTTCGTCGGAAGGTGAGATGTGCACGTATCTCCCGCCTGGACGTGATCGCCGTGCATTCAGGAAACCGACGCGAAACAGGAACGCAAGAACCCGCAACGCATGTTCGTTTGAATCTGAATGCAAGGCGACACCAAAAAGTCGCAGGCTAAACATTGATGGCACTAGCTTCAAGTGCGAAAGTACCTTCGCTGAAGACGCCTTGAATGAACCTTCGTCATAGATCTCACGACGAGCGAAAGTTTTTATTACGTCCTTGAGTGCAGGGAGTTCCTGCTCAGTCTCTTGTGCAAGAAGGTCCACTCTACTTTCTGAGAAAGCCTTCACCACAGGTGCTACCTGCGAATCAACTACCTTGTCGCTCTCCTGGTCCAGTGCGGACTTCGCAAGTGCATGAAGCAGTTGCACACAATCTCGAGGTCTACCGCGTGATCGCGTGACGATCAGGTCTTCCCAACTTGTCACGACATCGCTGAGAGGCATATGCGGTCGAGTCCCCTCGAAGAAGGGCGAATATCGTTCTACGAAGGCCGGTTCACCTGCAGCTTGCTTGGCTAGATCAAGACGCCTTCGGACAATAAGCTTGAGTTGCTCTGCGGTGGGATCCAGTTTTCGAATCAGGCTATAGAAATGATCAGTCTGATCTCGTTGGCTTGCCGTATCGTTCGCGATGCGAATCCAAACTTCCTCACGTAGTGTGATGATGCAGCGTATTTCTGGACTGAGTTCAGCAAGCTCGCGTGCCGCTAGCAATAGCCCCCAAATCCTATTGAGCTGACCGGGTCGCGATGGCGAGGCAACCTGATCCGTGTCATCGAGAAAAATGTAGACGGCCTTTGGTGACTTACTTTCAATCAAAGCTGTCTTAAGGGATTTATCTAAATTTGCGACGATCTCTTTGGGTTGATCAGGAAGTAGGCTCGCGATATCCACGTCCGCAACAGCTTTGGCCACTTTCGGCAAGAATTTGGCTGCCTTTGAAATAAGGTCAGGTCGAGCTGCTCCGGCTTCAATTGCTGCCTGAAATACAGTCATCTCAGCTTTTTTTAGCAACCCACTTAACCGTTCGCCAAGCGCGATTGCAGCTGCCTTGACTAAGACTGTATAGGCGTGCGAGTGTGCTTGTGATACGGAAGCGGATTCCGGCACATCATCCAACGAAAGATCGCGGGGGCGGAGCTTGGCGCATGGGATTCCCTTCGCCTCAAGAACGTCTACGGAGAAATCAACAAGAATGGATTTGCCGCATCCCTTCTTTCCTACTAGAACGATTGGACTGAATGCCGGCGGCACTACAAGCGAAGTCCAAGTTGAAAACTGGACGAAGATCCCATGCCGGATTCCTCTTTCTCCTTCTGCTGTGCCAGTTGGACAGAACGACAGGAGCTTCTCTAAGTGTCTTTTTGCCATGTTGTGGTTTCTTCGTGGTTGTGAACACGTAGCTCAGCATGAATACTCCGAGCGCGATACTGTTGAGGGTCAGCAGGCATAGCGATCTTTGACATGATCGTTGTAGTAGCTGCCCTTAGATGCGGCTCGGATCAAGCCATCGAATATGTGCTGCGGAACTCCGCAGAAGTCATACGTATGTCCCTGAGAGAAGGTGATTCTCATATGCCGTCGCTCTGGGTCATAGCCTACTGCGCTCATTGCTGACGAGTTCACACTGATCATCTGCATGATTTTCCCTCTATTTCAAAGTCAAGGTTCAGCCGATAACGATCGTCCGTCGGGCGTGAAAGTCTTACCTACTGTTAAGAAGCTATCCCTCCAACGGTGAAGTTTGAGTGAGAGAGTTCTCATGTGTGCTCGTGGCTCAATATCTCTCTCACTCGTTCCACAGTAAGCCACTTTCGCTTTGAATGAACGATTCGATGGCAATTTGAGCAAAGGAGCGCCAGATCGGCGACTTTGGTCTTCTCTCCAGGCTTCATTGTGTGGACTGGTTTGGTATGGTGCACGTCGATGATTCCCGCACCCGCGTCGCCGTATCGCTTTGAGAAGTCGAACGCGCAGGCAATACAGAAAAGTCGTCCATACTTCTTCAACGCGTGGGCCTTCGCCTCTTCGACGAGCCGCCTGTCGCGCTCGCGATAGCGGTGCACTCGCGTCGCGACTTTTCCTTCTTCTGCTTCTTCGATTCCTGGTTCGTCCGGTCCCGCTAGGTTTACGTCGTTCGCGTACTCCGTGATGCCGCTTCGGATAAATTGAGCGATCTCAGCCAGTCGCACTGGGTTTTCGGAAAACTGATCCCAGACGTTGCTTTCATCTTTGTTTCCTCGCGACAGGCCTTTCTTGCCGTTGGCCGTGTACTCTGGGTCTAGGCTCCGGAAGTTCATTAGCTTCATATAGACGCCGTTTTCATTACGATAGGTTCCATTGGTGTTCTGTCCCAATACGGCCCCGAGGTAATTGAGCATCTGTGAGAGTTCGACGATCTCAGGTGCCCCTTTGGCAAGTGGAAATGCTCGATTCCGCATATACAGGTCGAGCGCAAGAATCAGTTCATCTCGAGACCAAAGCGCGTTTCGCGGAGTGTCAGTCGTCTTTCCCGCGATCGGGTCTACATCGCTCCCAAAGCTAAAAGTCCATGCTTTGATCTGGCCCTCTTCCGTTGCAAGTGCATCCTTCCAGAGCAAGTGAGCTTGCCCTGGCAGTCGTTCGGATTCACGCTGTACATCGTCGAAATCGTGATCAGACCACTCCTTTCGCTGTGCAGCTCTCTGCATGGCGTTGATTTGGTAGTCCCAATTCCTATTCTGGGATGACCAAGCTTGTGCAAATGGTTCGTCCGCGGCGAGTCCGAGTGGAGGAAGTCCAACTCGATAGCACGCGAAATCGATTCGTGACTGGATATTCCCATGCACCCGTCCATGGGTCTTTATGTCGTTCATGCCGATCGCAGCCGCCGCCTCCTCATTGCTGAAAGGGGGAATGACTCCGTCGTTTGCCTTGGCGGCTGCTCTCAACCACTGCACGAGGGCGGTGGTTCGAGTTTGTGTCTCGCCGTTTTTTAGTACAGGCGGTGTGGGAGAGGCGTTGGCTAACCCAAGTGCACGCCGCGAATACCAGATCGCTCTCGCGCTGAACTCTTCAGGATGGTCCAGGATAATGTGTTCGTAGGAAATCTCGCTCTGATTCGCTTCAGTAAGAGTCTTGAATCCTTCCGTGGGACTTGCCCGTCCAACAGCACTTTCTGCGGCTCCGAGAAGTCCGTGATTTCTCAGTTGGCCGAAGGTTCTGGAGGCGTGGCTACCTTGCGAATGCTTGATCGCCACATATCGGCTCACTGCCTGGACAACCTTTTCTTCGGCGGGACTAAGGCCGGAAAGGTCGAGCCCAGTCTTCTGCGCCACAAGAGATCGCCCTAGATCAACTGATCGTCGCTCAAGAGCATGCCGAATTTCGGGCGTCAAGGCTCCCTTGCGCACGGCATTTTGTTCGAACTGCTCAAGTTCCTTCCAGCTTCCAAGATTCGCAATAGTGCGGAAATTCTTCTCATCCATTTTTTGCGATCTCCCAGATTCATTCGCGGAACTTCAAGGGCTTCTTCTGGTGAGATGCTAGACGCCACAGCACCATTTCGGCAACATCTGTTAACCCATCCCATGAATTGGGGATGCTGTATGCCAGACCAAGCGCCCTCAATTGAGGACGGGCAGCGTCTACGATGACCGTTTGCAGAACCCCTTTCGAATCACAACTACCCAAGGAGGCCAATCCGAGTGTCAGACCTCTCCAATAGCCCCGCCGCCGACCGCAACAAGCAGCCCATCCTCGACGTACTGAACCGTATCCTTAGCGAGCATGGCGCCGCACTAGAGATCGCATCCGGAACAGGCCAGCACGCCGCCTGGTTCGCAGCAGCAATGCCCCAATGGATCTGGCAGCCCACCGACGCAGATGCCCGCATGCTCCCCGCACTCGCAAGCCGAGTCGCAGAAGCCGCACTACCCACTCTCCGCCCGCCGCTCCTGCTCGACGTGATGGCCCCTGAATGGCCATCGCAGGGCCCCGCATTCACTCAAGAAGAAAAGTTCGACGCGATCTACTGCGCCAACATGCTGCACATCGCGCCTTGGGCCACATGCGCCGCCCTGATGCAAGGGGCCGCGCGGCATCTGCTTCCTGGCGGGTTGCTCATCACGTACGGGCCTTACTTCGAAGATGAAGTCCCAACGGTGCCGAGCAACCTGGCATTCGACGAAGACTTGCGCGCCCGAAATCCCGCATGGGGCATTCGTCGCATTGAGGACGTAACAGCAGAGGCGAACCGATCAGGTCTCACGTTGCGCGAGCGGCATGCGATGCCCGCGAACAACTTGCTGTTGGTCTTCGGCTTCCAGTGAATACAGCGTACGCGCCATGAACGTAGCTCTTCGGATTCTTTTCATCGCCGCAGGCGCACTGCTGCTTGGATTCATTTCAAACGTCATCCTGGTCGCCATCGGCCATTGGCATGAAATGAACGTGGCACGCAGTGAGTACGATCTCTCCGATTCCTTCATGATTGCCATATTCGTGCAGGCACTTTGTGTCGTTGCCGGTGGGTTGATTGGCAATTGGCTGTACCGGCGGTAGCGCGGCCGATGGCTCAACATGCGGCTTGGGCGCATTGCCGCCCGTCCAACAACAACTCAGACAGGCGACAAATGGCAACTCCAGATTCCCGCAGGCGCAGCGCATCGTTCAGCCTGGCCGCATTGGCCACCGCAGCCGCACTCGCCGGATGCGCCTCTGTCAGCGAGCCCGCAATCACGCCCGCCCAGACGGCCCAGGCGCAAGCCGCATGCACGGCGCTGCAAGACATGAAGATCGCGGCCTCCGCCATCGGCAAGCCCAGCTCGGGTGCGGTCGTTCAATCTGCGAGCTTCGTCCCCGCCAATGCCGCGGACAACCCCAATGGCGAGTACTGCGCGGTCAAGGGCGTCGTGCTGCCCGTGAGTGCATCGGCGCCCAGCCTCGAGTTCCAGGTCAACCTTCCCACCGCTTGGAACCGCCGTGCGCTGCAGATGGGCGGTGGTGGCTATGACGGCACGCTCGTCACCGGCCTGGGCGCCTACACCGCGCAGCCCAACGGCACACCCAACGCGCTGCGCCAGGGCTATGTCACGCTGGGCAGTGACGGTGGGCACAAGGGCACGGGCAACTTCGACGGCAATTTCGCGCTGAACGAAGAGGCGCTTCTCAACTACGGCCAGCAGTCGGTCAAGAAGACGCACGACGTGGCGCTGGAGATCATCCGGCAGCGCTATGGTGCGGCGCCACGGCGCTTTTATTTCATTGGTGGATCGCAGGGCGGGCACGAGGCGCTCGATGCCGCGGCGCGCTACGCCGCCGACTACGACGGGGCCATTGCCAATTACCCGGCATACAACATCACGATGCTGCAACTGGCGTCGCTGCATGTCGGCAAGGCGCTGTATGCCAATGGCGGCGCGGGTTGGATGAACCCGGCCAAGAAGACGCTGCTCGTCAACGCGGTGTATGCCGCCTGCGACGGGCTCGATGGCGCCAAGGACGGGATCATCGGCAATGTCGCGGCCTGCAACGTGGTCTTCAACATCGACAAGGTGAAGGCCACGCTGCGTTGCGTTGGTGGCGCTGACAACGGCGACTTCTGCCTGTCTGATGCGCAGATCGCGGCCGTGCGGCAGATCGCATCGCCCTATGACGCGGGGTTTGCGGTTGCGGGGCAGCAGGTGTTTCCGCGCTGGCCGGTGCTCGAAGGTGCGGTGTTCTCGGTGTCGTCGTTCGGCGCATCGCGCGTGCCATCGAACCCGCCGGCCGCCACCGATGCGTTGCTGTTCTCCATTGGTGCGGCGCACGCCAAGTATTTCGCCACGCGCAACCCGTCGCTCGATGCGCTGCGCTATGAGCCGGCACGCTACAGGGCACGGCTGCAGCAGCTGGGCAGCATCACCGACGTGACGACAGTGAGCCTCGAGGCCTTTCGCGCCAGGGGCGGCAAGCTGATCCTCACGCATGGCACGGCAGACGATTTCATCAGCCCCTACAACACCGAGGACTACTACCGTCGCCAGGTCGCCGCCTTCGGCCAGGCGGGTGTCGATTCATTCATTCGCTTCTACAGCGTGCCGGGCTTCGGCCACGGCATGGGCCCGTACCGGCTCGGCTATGACGGGCTCGCGGTGCTCGACAACTGGGTCGAGAAGGGGCAGGCGCCTGAAACGATTCCCTCGGTCGACAACAACCAGAACGCCAACCGCTCGCGGCCGATGTGCCGCTGGCCGGCATGGCCGATGTTCACGGGGGCTGCGGGTGCTTCGATGAATGACGCGGCAAACTTCAGCTGCAGGGCGTCCTGACATCGTTGGTACTTTCCATCGGGTTTTGTGCTCGAGTTTCGTGCACCATCGTGCATCGATCACGATGTTTCACTTTTGAAACGCATGCGTGTCTCGATCCCCCGGTGGGGCGTTTAAAGTTCGAGCCCGGTGCGTTTTCGCGTCACGGACTTTTCCCCCAACCGTTTTACTGATTGAAGAAAGAACCCCCGTTTTGAACAAGACCGACCTCATCGCCGCTATCGCCACGGACACGAACCTCAGCAAGGCTGACGCTGCCCGCGCGCTCGATTCCGCCATCGACAACCTGTCGCGCGCCCTCGCCAGCGGCGACACGGTACAACTGATCGGCTTCGGCACTTTCGCCGTGGCAAGCCGCCCCGAGCGCACGGGCCGCAACCCGTCGACCGGCGAGCCGATGACCATCAAGGCCAGCAAGGCGCCCAAGTTCACCGCCGGCAAGGCGCTGAAAGACGCTGTCAACACGCCTGCAGCAGGCCAGTAAGCGCTTTTTCCTCTCTTCCCTCCGTTGCGTCGGCGCAGCAGCGCGGGCCTCGGAGGGCCTCATCTTCAGGAAGCCGTCACATTCCGCGCTAGAGTTCGTGCACGTTCACGAGCCCAGCCATCCGACATGTACGACGCGCCTGTGCCATCAACGCAACAATCCCGCACATTGCAGCAGTGGCTGCTTCGGCTCCTTTTCACAGGGGCCTGCCTCCTGGTTCTGGGCTGTGCAAGCCCATCGGGGCCACGACAAGGGCCAGGGCCCGCCGTCAGCAGCACGCTGACGGACGAACAATCGAACAGCGTCGCAATCCATGCGCTCGGCCTTGTTGGCACGCCGTATCGCTATGGCGGCAACACGCCCGATGGTGGCTTCGATTGCAGCGGGCTCATCGGTTATGTGTATCTCAACAGCGTAGGCGAGTCGCCGCCGCGCACCGTGGCGCGGATGAGCGGCTTCGGCAGCCCGGTGTCGATGTCCGAGCTTCGCACGGGTGATCTCGTGCTCTTCGGCCCGTCCACGCCGTCGCACGCGGGCATCTATGTGGGCGGGGGGCGCTTCGTGCATGCGCCATCGACTGGCGGCGTGGTGCGGCTTGATCGGCTGGATGGCGTTTATTGGTCGCGCCAGACGGTGCAGGCGCGGCGGCCTTGAGTCCGGCAAGCATGTCGGCAGCATCGTTCACCCTCACTCCGACAGACTTCGCGCGCCTTCAGAAGGTCGTCGGTCGTCGCGTTGGCCGCAAGCCGGGTTTGTCGTCCACCCTGTTCATGTTGCGCGCGGCGGTATGGGTGGGCGTCGGATTGCTGGTCGCGGCGTACGTGCGCGTGCTGGACGACTACGCCGAGCTGCCGCATCTCCGGTTCATGGCGTACCTTGTGATGATCGTCTTTCTGCTGCTGGTGTCGCTGCCTCATGTTTCCCAGGCGCTCTGGCGCAAGCACATGTTTGCCCCCAATGGCATGTTTCTCTCGCCCCAGACCGTCAGCATCACGGACAGCGCGCTGACGATCCAGTCCGCAACGATGCGGTCAGAACTTCTGTGGGCGGGCTTCATGGCCCGCGAGGAAGACGACGTGAACCACTATCTCTTTACCGATGAGATGCAGGCGGTCGTGCTTCCTCGTTCTGCCGTTGCATCGTTTGCCGACGAGTTCGAGCGCCTGACTTCGCATCTGAAGAACAAGCCCTGAGGCAAGGGCCTTGCTTCGGTTGACTCCGGCCTCAGCTGGCCTTGCCGCGACCGCTCTTCTTCGGGCTTTCGGCGCGCGGGCTCGCCGCATTTGCTGCCGCTGCAGCAGCGCCATTCAACTGATCGATCCACGACAGCGCATCGACATACGACATGAACCGGTTCAGGTACTCCGGCGAGAGGTCGCGCATCAGCGTGAGCGAGCGGTGCACGAGGTGATGCGAGTTGAGGGGGCCGGCGTTCTCGGGCACCTTTGCCAGTGACTGCGTCAGGCGCCGGTCGGCGCTGAGCTTGGACCAGGTGCTCTTGAAGTAGCGGATCGACTTCAGTTCTGTGGAGGGCGACGAGGCAGAAGAGACAGAAGAGGTGGCGGGCGTCGCCTTGCCTGTTGCGGTCGGGCTGGCATCCATGACCGGCGCGTGCTGGGCGATGTGGTCGACGAGCGCGGCGAGTGCACCGCGTTCAGTCGTTGCTGCTTGCGCCTTCGCAACGTCCGCAGGCGCTGCTTTCTCAAGATCCTCGCCATACGCGGCCAGCAGTGCGACCACCTTGTCGTCGAGCATGCGCCGCGCTTCGCCGCCGTGCGCAGTCGCGCGCCTGGCCATCGCCTCGATGACACGAAAGCGCACAGGGTCGAAGCGCTGATCGCCACGCGCGAGCGCAGCGGCGACCATCGCGCCGGTGTCGCGGCAAGTCTCTTGATCAGTCACGGGGCTTCGTGTTGGCGTTGGAAGGGCGCGGCGTGGGCGCCATCTCCACACGCCGGTTCTTCGAGCGCCCGTCGGCATCGGCATTCGACGCCACTGCCTGCTCGGAGCCGAATGCGGCCGCAAAGATCGACGACGACGGAATGCCGGCCTCGATCAGTGCGCGCGTTACCGTCAGCGCGCGCTGGGCCGACAGCTCCCAGTTGTCTGCAAACTGGCGTGCGTTGTCGCGCATCTGCCGGTCGTCGGTGAAGCCGCTCACCATCAGGATCTCGTCTCGCGACTTGAGGTACGCGGTCAGCGGTGCAGCCAGGCTTTTCAGCAGTTGCCGGCCTTCGGGCTGCAGCTCCGCGGAGTTGAAGGCAAACAGCACGCTGCCGTTGATGCCGATGCGTCCGTTGGCCAGCGTCACGCGGCCGGCCGCGAGCGGCCCTGCAAGGGCCTGTTCGAGCGTCTGCAGGCGCTTGGCCTCGGCCTGCCGTTGCTTGACTTCAGTTTCCAGCTTCGACGCAAGCTCCAGCTGCATGCCCAGCGCGCAAACGAGGATGAGCACAAAGGCTCCGAGCAGGCCGGCCATCAGGTCGCCGAACACCGCCCACACCGGCACGCCCGGCTCGTCGAAGCTGGCGTCGAGCTCTTCGCGCATCATGCTTCGCTGTCCACCGGTGCTTGCTGCTGCCTGCTGGCGATCTGCTGCATGTCTTCGACGATCTGCTTCTGCGACATGATGCTCAGGTCGATCACTTCACGGGCCTGCGCCACGTAGTAGGCCAACTGTTCATCGCTGCGCGCAATGGATTTGCCCAGCGCGCCTTCGATGCGCTGCAGGTGGCCCACGAGCTTGTCGTTCGACTGGCTGAACATCTGCACTGCGAGGCCGAAGGCTTCACCCAGGCTGGCCACTTCGACGGCGCTGCCGGTGATCTGCGCGGCAACGGCGGCCATCTTCTCGGACTCGGCATCGGCCTTTTCAGTGAAGCGGCTGCCGACGCGCTCCAGCAGGTCCGCCGATGCGGACACCAGCGTGTCGATGGCTGTGCGCTGTTCGGTGGATGCGTGGTTCACTGCATCGAGCAGGGTGGCCAGCGTTTCGAGGATGCGGCTGCGTTCCTCCAGCATTGCGTTGTCGCGCGTCATGCTGTCGGCGAGCTTCTGGCGCAGCTCGGTCACCACTTCGGCTGCGGCCCGCGGTGCTTCTGCAGCGGCTTGCAGGAGCTGCGCGATTTCGGCCACGGTGTTCTTCGCATGCGCCTCGGTCTGTGCCGTCATGTCGCGTGCGGTCTGCGCCACTGTGTCGAAGAGCTGCTGCTGCTGGCTTGCGTTGTGTGCGTTGACCTGTTGCCATTCCTGTTGCAGCGAGGCTGCCATGGCCGTGAGCGATTGCGTCCATGCCAAGAGGCGCTGCTCGTCGCGCGATGCCATCTGGGACATCACTTCGGCCGCGGCCTGCGGTGCTTCGGCTGCGGCTTGCAGTAGCTGGGCGATCTCGGCGACGGTGCTCTTCGCATGCGCTTCGGTCTGCGCGGACATCTCGCGCGCGGTCTGCGCCATGGTGTCGAGCAGCTGTTGCTGCTGGCTCGTGCTGTGCGCGCCGGCTTGTTGCCATTGGTCTTGGAGCGACGCGGCCATGGCTGTCAGCGATTGCGTCCAAGCCGAGAGGCGCTGTTCGTCGCGCGATGCCATTTCGGTTTGCAGCTTTGCGTGCGCCTGGTCCACGGTGCCCAGCAGCGAGGCGGAATGCTGCTCGAAGGTTGCAGCGGCTGCCGACAGGGCCTGGTGCGAATCGCCCGAGAGTTTCTCGCTGACGCGCTGATGCTGCGCGAGTGCGTTGCCCCAGGTGTCCGACACGCTGCTCACGGTGCTTTCGAGGCGGGCGGAAACGCTGTCTACCAGCGCGGCCGAGCGTTGCTCGAAGGTCTGCGCGAAATGATCGTGCGAGCCGCGCAGGTCTTGCGACAGCGCCTCGGTCGTGCGCTGGTGCTCGGTAAGGGCTGTCTTCCAGGTGTCGGCCACGCGGGTGGTGGTGGCCTCGAAGCGGCTCGAGAGGCCGTCGAGCTGCTGCTGCACGGTTTGCGAAATGGTGTTGTGCAGCGTGGCGGTTTCGCGCGCGATGCCGGCCATGGTTGCCTCGACGACAGGCTGTATCGCCGCGCTGGCGACGCGTGCACTTTCGGTCAGGCTCTGCTTCAGCGACTGGTCGACGGAAGAAGCGAGGCTGCCGTACACGGCTTCGGCCTTGCTGTGGAAGTGGTCCTGGCTGCTGACGAGGCGTTCGTTCAGCGCCTGGGTCTGCCGCTCCATCGCATGCATCATGGCCTGCAGCTGGCCGACCAGCTCGGGCATGGCGTGGGCCTGCTGCTGCAGCAGCTTGAACGACTCTTCACGCTGGTGGCTGAGCGAGAAGACGCGCAGCACGGTCGCGATCTTCGTGTCGAGCATCTGCCCGGCCTGCAGCCGTTCGCGCCGGCTCAGTGCCGAGGCAAGGCCCAGCATGGCCGATGCGGCCACGCCTGCCACCGAGGTGCCGAAGGCAAGGCCCAGGCCCTTCACGGGGGCGGAGAGCGAATCGCGAATGGTCTGCAGGTCGGTCGAGCTTTCCAGCGCCAGGCCGGTGCCCTTGAGCGTGACCACCATGCCCACGAAGGTGCCGAGCATGCCAAGCAACACGAGGAAGCCGGCAAGGTAGGGCGTCATCGCCGGGCCGGGCAGGCCGACGCGTTCGCCCTCGATGCGCAGGCGCACGGCGTTCTGCAGCGAAGGGTGCAGCTGGCCGAGCCATGTGCCGAGGCTCTCGGGCGGGGAAGAGAGGTCTGCCACGGCGTGCGTCAGCGTGGCCGTGGCCTGCTGAAAGCGGTGCAGCTCCAGCGCGCCCATGATGTAGAACGCGCCGACGATCACGGTAACGGCCAGCGCCAGCGGGTTCGTGCCGATGTATCCGGCGCCCACCCAGCCAACGACGGCCAGGCCTGCGACAAAGACAGCGTATTGAAGGAATCGGGTCATGTAGTTCTGGTGGCCTGGGTGCGAAGGGCTTCGAGCAGCCCTTCGACCGGTTGAAATCGAAAGTCCAGTTCGGCGAGCAGCACGTCCTGGGCGTCCTTGCGGAACACGGCCAGCCACGCTTCGTCGGGCTGGGCACTGTTGTCTTTATCTGTCTCTGGTTCGCCGTCCGGCAGGTCCGGCACGTCTGGTGCCTGGCTGGCCTTGCGCAGGCGCTCGAAGTGCTTTTCGAGGATGCCTGGCACGGCTGACAGCAGGCTGTGCTCTCGCGCCTCCAGCACCTGCGCCATGACCACGTCCACGGACGCGAGCCGGGCCATGGACGGCGACTTTGCCGCCAGCGCCGAGCGCAGCCGGCTGCGCAAAGAGCCGACGCCTGCTTCCATCGCCTGTTGCCGGGCGAGGTAGCGTCGGCGATAGGGGGTGAAGTCTGGCGTTGCGTCCTTGCTGGTGCCGAAGGTGGTGTCTTCGACGATGGCGTTTGCCAGCGCGGTTCGCACGCGTTGGCATTCGCTTTCTTCGGTGTTGCGGGGAGCGCGCGTGCTGGCCTGTGTTGTTGCCGGTGCGCCGTCGAGCGCTGCTGACAGCGAGATGGCATCGGTCCAGCCGAACCACTGGCTCAATCGGTCAGCGGTGGGTTGCGCGGGTTCGCGAGCGTCGATGTCGGTCAGTCGTGAAAGCAAGCGAATGAGCGCCGAGCCGTTGAAACCTGTGCGCCTTGAAACTTGCCCCATAACCTCCTGAACGCGCTTGAACGCACCTCTTCGAAAAACCTCGCAGTCTACAACAGGGCCCTCTCTCGAAGGCCTGCCTGGCGGCCTCGCCAGACCTCGGCTGTGTAACGAAATGCCAGCTTTTTCATTTTGTGCGCGGCGAAGTTACGTGCTCGGGCCGCACGCCCATTCCCACGGCCCGTGCCGGGAGCCTGCGCAGCAGGGGCCAGCGTGCCAACAGCCGCAGCGGCCAGGGCACGTGCCCAACCGTGGCCGTCAGCTCGCCGTCGAGCACTGGCATCAGCACTCGGTCTTGTATGAGGCGCTGCACGGCCTGCGTCACGCGCACGGGCCATTCCCTGCGGCGCTGCAGCTGGGGCAGCAGGGTGTCGATCTCCTTCTCGGTCGCTGTGCCGGCCAGCGCAGTGGCCAGCAGGTTCGCGGCAGCCACGGCGTCCTGCACGGCGAGGTTGATGCCGACGCCGCCCACCGGCGACATCGCATGCGCGGCGTCGCCGATGCACAGCAGCCCGCGGCATGACCAGGCCTCGAGGCGGTCGACCGTCACTTCGAGCAGCTTCACCGCGTCCCAATCGGGCAGCGCCTCAGGCAGCCGCGCGGCGAGAAAGGGCGCGATCTTGCCGATCGCTTCATGGAATGCCCCGATGCCCCGGGCCTGCAACGCATCGTGGCCGCCCTTGGGAATCACGAAGGCGCATTGCCAATAATCGCCGCGGTTCAGTGTCACCAGAAAGCGCCCGCCCGCGACGTGGCCCGCGGTGGCCGATGGGTCGCCGGCCTGCCTGGGAATGGCCATCCACAGCACGTCGATGGGCGCGCCATAGCTGATGTGCGGCAGCGCGGCGGCATCGCGCAGCGCGGAGTGCCGGCCGTCGGCCGCCACCACCAGCGAGGCGTGCAGCTCGACATCCTGCGGCTGGCCCGCGCGGCGGCCTCGCCGCACCTTCACGCCGTTGACGCGGCCCTTGTCCTGCAGCAGGCCGATGGCCTCGGCATCTGTCCACAGCTCGAAGCCCGGGTAGCGCCGGGCCTCGTCGCACATGAAGTCCAGAAACTCCCACTGCGGCATCAGCACGAGAAACCTGCTGTGCGCAGGCAGGTGCGTGAAGTCGGCCACGGGGATGCTGCGGCCTTCGATGGTGGCGCGCAGTTCCTCGATGCGGTCGTGCGGGCGCTGCAAAAAGGCTTCGAGCAGGCCCAGCTCGTGCAATATCTCCAGCGTGGACGGGTGCACCGTGTCGCCGCGAAAGTCGCGCAGAAAGTCGAGATGCTTTTCAAGCACGACGACGGGCACGCCGGCCCGGGCCAGCAGAAGGCCCAGCACCATGCCGGCAGGACCGCCACCTGCGATGCAGCAGCGTGGTTGTGTGTCCATGGCTTCTATCTTTTCGCTCCCTGATGACGGGCTCGATCTTCGCGCGTGGTCCGGTTCATGCATGTAGGCCCGCAGGCATTGCACAGCGGCCCGGCGCTTGCCGTATCCGGGTTTTCCATTACGCAAAGCCACGCGCCCGCCCTGCGCAGTCCGACGGATGCGCCCGCGCCGCAGCCCGGCAAAACTCCTCGGGTCAATAACGAGGAGACATCCGCATGCACAGCATCCGACGCCATCTGGTGTGGCTGGTCGTGGCCGTGGTCGGCGCTTTCGCGCTAGGCACCGTGGCCCTGACCCGAGGCGAAAGCGTCAACGCCCTCTGGGTGGTGGCCGCCGCGATCTGCACCTACCTGATCGCCTACCGCTACTACAGCCTCTTCATCGCCGACAAGGTGCTGGGCCTGGACGGCAACCGCAAGACGCCGGCGCACCGCCACAACGACGGCCTCGACTATGTGCCGACCGACAAGAACGTGCTGTTCGGCCACCACTTCGCGGCCATCGCAGGGGCCGGTCCGCTGGTGGGCCCGGTGCTCGCCGCGCAGATGGGCTACCTGCCCGGCCTGCTGTGGATCCTGGCCGGCGTGGTGTTCGCCGGTGCGGTGCAGGACTTCATCATCCTGTTCATTTCCACGCGGCGCGACGGCCGCTCGCTGGGCGACCTAGTCAAGCAGGAGATGGGCGTGGTGCCCGGCATGATCGCGCTGTTCGGCACCTTCATGATCATGATCATCATCCTCGCGGTGCTGGCGCTGATCGTGGTGAAGGCGCTGGCCGAATCGCCGTGGGGCACCTTCACGGTGGCTGCGACGATTCCGGTGGCACTGTTCATGGGCGTGTACCTGCGCTACATCCGACCGGGGCGCATCGGCGAGGTGTCGCTGATCGGCTTCGTGCTGCTGATGCTCGCCATCTTCGGCGGGCAGGCCGTGAGCCAGAGCGCCGAATGGGCGCCGCTCTTCACCTTCGACGGCAAGGCGCTCACGTGGATGCTGGTGGGCTACGGCTTCATCGCCGCGAGCCTGCCTGTGTGGCTGCTGCTGGCGCCGCGTGACTACCTGTCGACCTTCTTGAAGATCGGCACGATCATCGCGCTGGCCATCGGCATCGTGTTCGTGATGCCCACGCTGCAGATGCCGTCCATCACGCAGTTCGCGCAGGGCAACGGCCCGGTGTGGTCGGGCAGCCTGTTCCCGTTCTTGTTCATCACCATCGCCTGCGGCGCGGTGTCGGGCTTTCATGCGCTGATCTCCTCGGGCACCACGCCCAAGATGCTCGACAACGAGCGCCATGCGCGCTTCATCGGCTATGGCGGCATGTTGGCCGAATCGTTCGTTGCGGTGATGGCGCTGGTTGCGGCCTCGTGCATCGAGCCGGGCATCTACTTTGCGATGAACAGCCCCGGCGCGCTGGTCGGCACGACCGCGCAGCAAGTGGCTGCCACGGTGTCGAGCTGGGGCTTCGTGATCACGCCTGAGATGCTGGTGCAGACCGCGAAGGACGTGGGCGAAACCACCATCCTCGGCCGCGCAGGCGGCGCACCGACGCTGGCCGTGGGCATGGCCCACATCCTCCACCAGGTGATCGGCGGGCAAGCCATGATGGCCTTCTGGTACCACTTCGCGATTCTGTTCGAGGCGCTGTTCATCCTTACGGCCGTGGATGCCGGCACCCGCGCGGGCCGCTTCATGCTGCAAGACCTGCTGGGCAGCTTCGTGCCCGCGCTCAAGCGCACCGATTCGCTGCCGGCCAACCTCGTTGCCACGGCGCTGTGCGTCGCGGCCTGGGGCTACTTCCTGTACCAGGGCGTGGTCGATCCGCTGGGCGGCATCAACACGCTGTGGCCGCTGTTCGGCATCTCCAACCAGATGCTGGCCGCCGTGGCGCTGATGCTGGGCGTGGTCGTGCTGTTCCGCATGAAGCGCGAGCGCTATGCGTGGGTGGCCATTGCGCCGGCAGCATGGCTGCTGGCGTGCACGCTCACGGCCGGCTGGCAGAAGATCTTCTCGGCCGACCCGAAGATCGGTTTTCTCTCGCACGCCGCGAAGTACACCGACGGCATCGCCAACGGCGTGCTGGTGGCGCCGGCCAAGACGCCCGAAGCCATGTCGCGCATCGTGTTCAACGACCGTCTCGACGCGGCGCTGTGCGCGCTCTTCATCTTCGTGGTGCTGAGCGTGCTGGTGTACAGCGTCAAGGCCTGCCTCGCGGCGCGTGCGGCCAACCGGCCGACCACCAAAGAGACGCCGTTCGAGCCCGTGGGCGCGGCAGCCGCAACGGCTGCCCACTGACGCCATGGGCCTCGCATTGCCGGAAGCCGGGCGCTACTTTGCGCGCTCGCTCAAGCAGTCGCTGCGGCTCATGGTCGGGCTGCCCGACTACGACGCCTACCTGACGCACATGGCGGCCACCCACCCTGACCGGCCGCCGATGAGCTACGAGGCCTTCTTCCGCGAGCGGCTGGAGGCGCGCTACGGGGCGGGCAAGGGGCGCTGCTGCTGAGCCTGGCGCGGCATTGCGTTACAGGTCTTTCCGATCGAAGCCCCGTCTCTAGGGATGTACGGGCCGGTTCCCGGGGCCTAGAGTCCCGTCCATGTCCGCAGCCTTGTGGCTGGCATGGAGGGCGATATGTCCCAGGATCCGTTTGCAGAGTTCAAGGGCCGCCAGCGCGAGATGTGGTCGACCTTTGCGCCGACCGCCATGTTCACGACCCCGGTGGCTGGGCATCTCGTCAGGTTCGCGCAGGTAGCGCAGGGCGAGGTGGTGCTGGACGTCGGCACCGGAACGGGCGTGGTGGCCATCACGGCGGCGCGCCGGGGCGCACGCGTCACGGGGCTCGACCTGACGCCCGAGCTGCTCGAAGCCGCGCGCGACAACGCCGGCGTCTCCGGGCATGGGGACATCACCTGGACCGAAGGCGATGCCGAGAACCTGCCGTACGCCGATGCCTCCTTCGACGTGGTGCTGAGCCAGTTCGGCCACATGTTCGCGCCGCGTCCGGAAGTTGCCGTGGCCGAGATGCGCCGCGTGCTGAAACCCGGCGGCCGCATCGCCTTCGCCACATGGCCGCCGGAGGATTTCGTGGGGCGCATGTTCGCCTTCATCGGGCACAACTCGCCGCCCCCTCCGGCCGGCGCGTCGCCGCCGCCGCAATGGGGCAACCCGGGCATCGTCGCGGAGCGCCTGGGGCCGCACTTCGAGGCGCCGTTCTTCGGGCGCGGCACCATGCAATTTCCGGCCCTGAGCATCGAGCACTTCCGCTTGTTCCTCGAGCGCTCGGTCGGCCCGATGCGCAAGCTCGTGGAAGGTCTCGCCGGCGATCCGCAGAAGCTGGCCGCACTGCGGTCCGAGTTCGATGCGCTTGCCGAGCCGTACTACGTCGACAACGTGGTGCACCAGAACTACCTGCTGACGCGCGCGCGGGCACGCTGAGCGCCGCCAGGCCGACACGCCTGGGCCGTTGCAGGAGTTGCCGCATCGAGCCGTCATTGGGCTCAGGCGCCGACTGAGGCGGCCTGTGTCAATTCCAGCTTCTTTCTTTGGCGCGGCGGCGCGACGATGTCTTCCATGTCAATCGTGGAGAACATCGATGCAACCCGAATTCAACCAGCTTGCCGGCCTGTCGTTGCGCTGGCGGGTCTTGCTCTCGGCAGCGCTGCTCCTGGCGGCCGCGCTCTGCGCGGCCAGTCCGCTGGACGCCGGCACGCAATTGCAGGCCGAGCAGCGCTTCCAGCTCGCGCTGGAGGCACAGGCCGCGCGCGACTACCGCTCGATGCTCGAACAACTGCGCCAGGCGGCCAACGAAGGCCATGCCGAGGCGCAGGAGATGCTCGGCATGGTGCTGATGACCGGTCCCGCGCTCTACGGCACCGCCGTGAAGGCCGACCGCTGCGAAGCGGGCATGTGGATGCGCCGCGCGGCGGTGCAGGGCAGCGAGACGGCGAAGGTGCAGCTGACCTTCCTCAACCGGCTGCGCGCCTCGCCTGCGGGGAAGAGCGCCTGCGGCTGAATGCGTAGTGCCTGATCGCGGCCATGCTTGCGCGCTGGTCGCACAATGGCGCATGGCGACGAGGGCATGCTGTCGCCCTCGACACAAGGACCGTCCTCCATGCGCAACGTGCTCGATTTCAGTTCCTGGCAAGGCCTGCTCACGACCCTGATGGGCCTGGTGCTGGTGTCTGTCGTGGCGGTCGGCATACGCCTGCTCGTGATGCACAGCGTGCAGCAGCGGCGCGAGCGCCAGAACCGGCAGATCAACGAGCGGCTGAAGACGCTCATTACGGCCTACAAGGTGCTGGGCGGTTCGTTCACCGGCGACCTTGCCGTCGACCCCAGTCATCTGCGTGAGCTTCGGCAACGGGCAGGGGCTGCGGCGGCAGAGGATGCGGCTGCTCATGCAGACGTGTCCGCATCGGACCGCCGTCGCCGCATCCGCGATGCAGTGGAAGCCGCGCTGTCCGACGTGATCCTGCTGGGCACCGAGACGCACGTGCGCCTCGCCGCCAAGGCGGCCAATGACATGGTCGCGGGCCGCACTGTCGAGACGGCAGAGCTGGTCGTGGCGCTGCGCACTTTCATCCGCGACGTGCTGGACCTCGACCCCGTTCCTGCGGAACTGGGCATTCCCAGGCAAGGCCCCGTGCGGGCGAAAGGCACGCCTGCGCGTGGTGATCGTGGCGAAGGGGCCGGCGGTGGACGAGGCGGTGGTGCCAAAGGCGGCGGTGGTGGCGGCGGCGCGGGGATGCGGTCCGAGACCGTTCTTGAAAGCAACGACGCCCACGCGCCGGGCAACCGCGAATGAAGCGCGAACGAAGAGGGATGCGATGTTCAAGGATCGCTCCGATGCCGGCCGGCAACTGGCGTTATTGCTGAGCCAGTACCGCGATGCACAGCGCTGCATCGTGCTCGCATTGCCGCGAGGCGGCGTGCCGGTGGGTGCCGAAGTGGCACGCGCGCTGCACCTCCCACTCGATGTGCTGGTCGTGCGCAAACTAGGCCTGCCCGGCCATGAGGAATACGCCGCCGGCGCCATTGCAGTCGGCGGCATTCGCGTGACGGGCGAAGAAGCGCCCGGTATGGCGCGCACATTGAAACGGGAGCAGCGCGAACTGCAGCGGCGCGAGCGCGCATACCGGGGCGATCGCGCGCCGCTCGACCTGCATGGCATGACGGCTCTGCTGGTCGACGATGGACTCGCAACCGGCTTGTCGATGCGCGCAGCGGTGATTGCTGCAAGGGCACTCGGCGCAGCCTCGGTCATCGTGGCCGTACCCCTGGGCAGCGCGTTCGCGTGCCATGCGCTGCAGACACCGGCCGACCCGTCAGCGCTGACCGGCATCGGCAGCATGAGCCCCGCCATGACCCATGCCGACGAGGTGGTGTGCCTGCACACGCCAGAGCCCTTCTTCGCCGTCGGTGCCTGGTACGAATCATTCGAGGCGCCCAGCGACGAAGAGGTGCTGCAGGCGCTGGCGCAATGGCGCTGATGATCTTTCTTCCCCGACGCCTCCGCACCGTAGACTCCTGTGTCACCAAAGAGTGGAGCGGAGTGATGGTCCAGAGAGAAGTACACAACGGGAGAGTGGGACGAAGCGTCTTCCGCTTTGCAATGCGTGCGGGAGCATTGATTTCATGCGTGGCGCTGCTGGTTGCTACTGCCTTGGCGCTGGCAGGCTGCGCATCGCATGACCCGAATCTCAAGCGCATTTCCGGGGATTCCATCGAACTCCACGAGAAGCTGATGTTTTCCGCCATCGCAGGCGCAGCGCCCGGCGTGCGGCACTACCACGGCTTGTTGCCCGGCACCTACAAGGCCACCATGGAAGACAAGGCCGGCCGGTACTACTTCGGCAACGGTGCCCTGCTGGTGCTTGGCGGTCAGCAGAATGCCGATGGCACCACCGAGGAGCCACTGGCCGTGGGAGGGTTCTGGCTGGCGAAGGACAAGGGCGCATCTCCGCCTATGCGCCTGTTCTACCTGCCGAAGTTCCGGGATCAGGGCACGATGGTGAACGGCGTGATCGTGAACACCATTGTGCAAACTCCGGGGCTCTCGGTCGGACAGGCCGGCATTGCCGGTGCGCTGGGCGGTGCGATTGCCGGGGCAATCGTCGAGAGTGGCGTCGTGGGGTATGGCCCGAAGAACGGGGAGCCGATCTTCGTTCCGTTCAAACAGGTGCCGGATGAGAGTCTGCTCTTCACGCAAGCTGTGGCTAGCCTCACCCCGGCCAAGGCGGAAGAGGCGCGTTGAGACAGGAAGTACCTACAGGCAATGAAGAACGCACTCTCTTGACCAACGAAACCGAGCCTGGCGCCGATGCCCATCCATTCATTTGCCGCAACCGACCTCGTCTTCGATCACCAGAAACTCGGCGTGCTTCTGGTGTTTCCGACAGAGCAACTGCCTCAGGCGCGGCTTCGTCCCAGCCCGGTCGACCTCGAGGAACTCGTCGACAGCCCGCATCCCTATCTGCGTGAAATGGCCGAACAGGCCTTGCAGCGTGACAACGGAATCAAGAATGCTCTGGACGCGATCGCGAGCGAGTTCGAATTTGCTCCGCTCCCCACCCTGAAGCGATGGTGTCAGGCCAACGGCTTTGCGGCGCTTGCCTCGGAGTTGGCGCAACTGCCTGTCGCGGCGGCGGAAGGCACCTTCAAATTCAAGGGCTACCTTCCGACCAGGATCGATGAATCGGCAGCAACACGCTACGCCGCGTTGCTTCTCCTCATGGCTGTGCGTGCGATCTTCTTTGGCGAGCGAAGAGGTCTGGATCAGATCGTCGGCAGCATCGAGGCCAAGGGCTGGCGCTATGCCCGTGTGCTTCCTGAAGACTCTGCGCTCGTGGTCAGCGGCTTCATGACGCTGTCCGAACATTTTTCCGATCTGGGGATGGCGACGGTGCTCCGCTCATGCGCTCAGCGAATAGTCGATGCTCTTCATCCCGAAGACAGACCTGTCGCTGCGCTCGCAATCACTTATTCGTTGCTGGTGTCGACCGGTCGTTCCGCATTGGCCAAGAATCCTCAGCTACTTCTGAAGTTCGCTAGCTGAAGAATTCAGAGCTTCTTTTCGGTCGAGTGCTATGCCTTCTGCGCCGGAGCACTCATCGCATCGAACCCACGCCCCAGATCCACCGTCAGATCCTCCGGCGCCTCCAACCCGATGTGCAACCGCACCACCGCCCCGCGCTTGCTCCAGTCCGTCACGCTGCGTGCCGCGCGCATGTTGGTCCAGGCCACCAGGCTTTCATAGCCGCCCCACGATGAGCCACGCCCGAACAGCGTGAGCGCATCGACGAAGCGCTCGACCGCGGCGCTCTCGATGCCGGGCTGCAGCTCGATGGAAAGCAGCCCATTCGTCCCGCTGCAATCGCGCTTCCAGATATCGTGCCCCGGATGTTGCGGCAGTGCCGGGCAGAACACAGTCGCCACTTCAGGCCGCTTCTGAAGCCAATGCGCCACTTCGAGCGCATGCCGCTCGTGCATCTGCAGCCTAGCCGACAGCGTGCGCATGCCGCGCAGCACCAGCCATGCGTCGTCGGGGCTCACGGTCATGCCGAATGCATCGCAGCGCTCGTTCAGCGGCCGCCATGCGGCTTCGGTGGTGGCGACTGTGCCCATCATCACGTCCGAGTGGCCCGAGAGGTACTTGGTCGCGGCCATCGTCGAGATGTCGGCGCCCAGCGCCAGCGGCCGGTACTGGCAGCCCGAGCCCCAGGTGTTGTCCGCCGCGAGCAGCGCGCCGCGCGCGTGCGTCAGCTCCGCGAGCTTCGGCAGGTCGCACATCTCGTAGACCAGCGAGCCAGGGCACTCCGCATACACCAGCCGCGTGTTGGGCTCGAACAGTTCCTCGATGCCTCTGCCGTCCGCCGCGAAGAACGAACTGCGAATGCCGTACGGCTCCAGGAACGAATGCACGAGGTTGCGCGTGGGCTCGTACACGCTGTCCGACATCAGCACATGGTCGCCCGGCTTCAGGTACGACAGCAGCAGCATGCCGATGGCCGCGAGGCCGGTCGGAAAGAGCCGCGTGCGGTAGGCACCTTCGAGTTCGCTCACCGCGTCTTCCAGCGCGAAGGTGGTCGGGGTGCCGCGTGCGCCGTAGCTGAAGATGCGTTCGTCGTCGCGCCGCGCGCGTGCGTCGCGCATTGCGCCCACGCTGTCGAACAGCACAGTGCTCGCGCGCACCAGCGGTGTGTTGACGGGCGCGCCACCGGCATAGGAAGGCGCCTTGCCGGTGCGCGTGAGCCGGGTGTCGAGGGAGAGTCCAGGGAAGTCTTTGTGCGAGTTGGACATGGTGTTCAAGCGTTGGCCAAGCCTCGATGGTGCGTCAATCTGCCTTCGCACCGGAAAGTTTGACGATGCGCGACCAGCGGTCGATGTCCTGGCGCAACTGCGCGGCGAAGGCTTCGGGCGAATTGGCCACCACTTCACTGCCACCATCGTTCACGAGCTTGGTCACCTCGGGCATGCGCAGCGTGCGCACGATGGCTTCGTTCAGATAGGCCACGCGCTCGGGCGGTGTGCCGGCCGGTGCGAAGAAGCCGTACCAGTCTTCGAAGCGTGCACCGGCGTAGCCCAGTTCCTCGAGCGTCGGTGCATTCTTGAAGACGCCGATGCGGCGCGGGCTGGTCACGGCCAGCACGCGCAGCTTGCCGTTCTGCACCAGGCCCGCGACCGAAGATGTCGAGGTCACGAGCACATCGACCTGTCCGCCGAGCAGGTCGGTGAGTGCGGGGCCGGCACCCTTGTAGGGAACGTGCGTCATGGCGATGCCATCGTCTTTCGACAGCACCACGCCAACGAGGTGCGACAGCGTGCCGTTGCCGGGCGTTGCATACGTCACCTTGCCGGGGCTGGCCTTGGCCTTGGTGGCGAGGTCGGCGAAAGTCTTGAGCGGCGAGTTGGCATCCACCACCAGCGCGAGCGGCGCGGCGTTGATCTGCGTGATGGGAATGAAGTTCTTGATCGGGTCGAAACCGGGCGCCGCATACAGCGTGGGGTTCACGGCCATGATCGACACCTGCGAGGTGAGCACGGTGTAGCCGTCGGGCTTGGCGTCGGCCACGGCCTTGGCGCCGATATTGCCGCCCGCGCCGCCGCGGTTGTCGACCACTGCCGCCTGTCCCATGATTTCCGGCAGGCGCGTGGTCACGAGGCGTGCGGTTGCATCGTTGCCGCCGCCGGGCGGGAAGGGCGAGATGAACTTCACCGTCTGCGACGGATAGCCGTTGCGCGGCGCGAGCGGTTCGGCTGTGGCTGGCTGCAAGACGAGCGCCGCGAGCCATGCGGCGGCGACGGCAAAACGGGCAAGGTGCGGGATGCGGCTGGCGAACGACATGACGGAACTCCTGGAATAGGAACGGACAAGGACGAACAGAAAGCGGAAGCCGGGCTCAGGGGTGCGATGCGGCGGTGGGAAGGCGGAAGGCGGCCCGCTCCTGCGCGTCGAGCTGCGCGACGAGGCCGGTCTCCCATGCGAGGTAGCGGCGCGCGGCTTCCTTGTTGCCGTCGTGCCGGTCGTGCACGAAGAACAGGTAGTCGATGCAGTCGCTGTCGGCGGGCAGCGCGGGCGTGGCCTCGACGGGCAGCCCTGCGGCGCGCCATGCGGCCATGCCACCGGCCAGCAGCAGCGGCGCGGGCGAGTGGCCTGCGAGCTCGGAGGCGGCAGCCCATGCCGCAAGCGCGGCATCGTCGGCGACCAGCACGAGCTGGCGGGTCTCGCTCTTCACGTCGCCTGCGAGGCGAGGGCGAATCGACCAGCGCGCCTGCGGGATGTGACCGGCGCGAAACTGCATGCTGCCGCGCAGGTCGATCACCGCCACCTCGTTGCGCTCGATGCGCGCAGCGAGGGCCTGCGCATCGATGGTGGCCAGTGCGGGTGCACCCGGCGCTGCAGCAGGCGCGAGCGAGAGGCCACTTGCCAGCCCGCCCTCGAGCACGCTCGCGTCATGCCCCATCTGCCGCAGCCAGCTCGCGATGGTCGGTGCGCGCACGCCGTCGTTGTCGAACAGCACGAGCCGGGCACCGCGCACGCCGAAGTACTGGTCGCCGGCCTGCATCAGTTGGCCGCCCGGCGTGTGCTGCGCGCCGGGCAGGCTGCCGGCCGCGAATTCTTCCGGCGTGCGTACGTCGCACAGGAACAGGCTGCGGCTTGTATCGGCGGCCCATTGCTGCACGGTCTGCGCGTTCACCGCCGGCACGTCGAAGCGGGCGGCCAGCGCTTTCGCGGCGGGGCGCAGGTCGGTGTTGCCGCTGTCGTCCGCATAGCGCCGCGTGCCGCCATGCTCCAGCGTGTGGTCGCCCAGGTACCAGCCCTGCGTGCCGTTCTCCAGCGCATAGACGGGGTTGGGCAGCCCGAGGTTGATGAGCGTCTGCGCGCCGATGATGCTGCGCGTGCGGCCCGCGCAGTTGATGACGATGGGCGTGGTGGTGTCGGGCACCAGCTGGCGCACGCGGTAGGCCAGTTCGCCGTTGGGGCAGCAGGTGGCGCTGGGGATGTTCATCTTGTGGAACTCGCTGACGGGGCGGCCGTCGAGCACCACGACCTTGTCCTTGCGCGCCAGCATCTCGGCGAGCTGGTCGGCGCTGACGCGGGGCGTGTGATAGACCTCTTCGGCCAGCTCGCCGAAAGTCTTCGAAGGCAGGTTGACGCCCGCGAACAGCACGTAGCCCGCGGCCTTCCATGCGCGGGCGCCGCCTTGCAGCACGTGCACGTCGGTGTAGCCCAGCACGGCCAGCCGCGCGGCGGCGCGTTCGGCCACATCGGCATCGCCTTCGTCGTACACCACCACCCGCACGCCGCGGCGCGGCACAAGGCGCGGCGCATCGATTTCCAGCCGGCTGAAGGGCAGGGGAATGCCGTAGAACAGATGCGCCTCGCCGTACTGGCCGTGCTCGCGCACGTCGAGCAGCGCGATTTCGCCGCCGTCGTGCAGCCAGGATTTGAGGGTCTTCGGGTCGATGAAGGAGGTCATGAGAGCAAGTCGTTGGGACGAACGAAGTCCTGCGAGGCCGCAGCGCGCGGCCCGCATGAGGAAAAGGAAAGCCGGGAAGGGAGCGCTTAGCGGCGCGTCTGCACGCCGATGCCCATGGTCTGGTACGTGCCTGCTGCCAGGTCGTAGGCGGTGCGCTGGTTCAGCGTTTCGAGCGCGCGGCCGTACATGTGAAGGTGGCGAATCACTTGCTCGCCCTGGATCTCGACCGAATGGATGTCTTCAGGCATCAGCGCGATGCCCTTGCCCGGCGCGACGACGACCAGTTCGGTCTGCTTCAGCTTGCCCACGCCCGGCACGCTGCCGTCGTCGGTGCGCTCGTACACGCGGTTGTGCTCGGTGCCCTCCACGGCTGCGATGCAGGCCCAGGTCGTGTGGTTGTGCGGCACGATCTTCTTGCCCGGGCGCATCACGTTCAGGTACAGCGCGTAGCTCTGGTCCGGGTCTTCGGCGATCAGGTAGCGGGCCTGGTGCTCGCCGGCCTCGGGCGGCGGGAAGTCGGCGGCGCCCCAGTATTCGGTGTGCGCGGCCAGGTCTTGCAGCGAATCGAGCACCACGTCGAGTTTTTCGCGGGTGGCTTCAGCGCCGCCGATGGCTTTCTTCATGTCGGCGATGGACGCCTCGACGGCCTGGCGGCGTTGCTCGGAAGGGGTGCTCATGCAGTTTCTCCAGTGGGGTTGCCTGTTTGGTGTGCATTCACTGTAGTGACGGGGGCGTGATGCAACAATCCAAGCAGAGCAGGAAACACATCAATAAAATTAATGTATGCCCACGCTCGATCTCGAACTGCTGCGTTCTTTTGCGGCCGTCGTCAGCCTCAACAGCTTTGCGGCGGCGGCGGTGCACCTGGGGCGCACGCAGTCGGCCATCACGCAGCAGATGCAGCGGCTGGAGGAGCAGATCGGCCATCCGCTGTTCGCCAAGCAGGGGCGGCAGAAGCGGCTCACGGAGCACGGCGAACGGCTGCTCACCTACGCGCATCACATGCTGGCGCTGAACGACGAGGCGCTGCGCAGCCTGCGGCAGGGGCAGCTCGAAGGCAACCTGCGCATCGGTGCGCCGCACGACGTGGCCGAGACCATGCTGCCGCTGCTGCTGACCGAGGTGGCGCGCACCTCGCCGCTGCTGCAGCTCGACATCCACATTGGCCGCAGCCCCTATCTCATGACATCGCTCAAGAGCGGCGAGGTCGACATGATCATCTCCAACCGCGCCGACGAGCAGTCGCAGTTCGAAGGCGTGGTGCTGCGCACTTCGCCCACCGTGTGGCTGTGCGCCGCGAGCTACGTGCACGACCCGACGAAGCCGGTGCCGCTCATCATGGCCGACGGGCCCAGCATCTTCCGCCGCATCGGCCACGAGGCGCTCGACGCGGCGGGCGTGGCCTGGACGCCGCGCTACACCTCGTCGAGCCTGATCGGCATCAAGGCCGCATTGCGCGCGGGGCTGGGCGTAACGGCGCGCGGCGTGGAGCAGCTCGACGCGGGCCTGCGCGTGCTGGGCGCGGGCGACGGCATGCCGCGGCTACCCGACCTGGCGTACTACCTCTATGTGCGCAGCCATGTGGTGAACCCGGTCACGCGGCAGGTGTTCGAGACGCTGAAGAAGCACCTGCGGCTGCCGCGTACCGACATGCCTGCGTAGGGCTCCTGCTGTCGCCTACATCATTGCGTAGCTGCCGCGCCCGCCCTGCTTGGCCCGGTACATGGCCTTGTCGGCCGTGGCGAGCAGGTCTTGCGGCGTTTCGCTGCCGTTGCCCAGGGCGATGCCTATCGACACGCCGATGACCATGCTTGAATGCTCCAGCTGCAGCGGTTGGGCGATCGCGTCGATGCATCGCCGTGCCAGCGTCAATGCGGCCTGTTCCGCGGGCTCTTCGAAGTCGGTGGCCAGCAGCACGAATTCGTCGCCGCCGATGCGCGCCACTGTGTCTGTGTGCCGCACCAGGGCCCGCAGCCGGTGTGCGATTTCCCCGAGGGCCTTGTCGCCCGCTTCGTGGCCGAATGTGTCGTTGAGGTCCTTGAACCCGTCGAGGTCGAGGTAGAGCACGGCTACCTGCTGCGCGCGCTGCCTGGCATGGACCAGCGCCTGTTGCAGCCGCTCGTCCAGCAACTTGCGGTTGGGCAAGCCTGTCAATGTGTCGTGGTGGGCCAGGCGAGCCAGCGCCTCCTGGTTGTCGAGCAGCTTGGCCAGCAGCCGGTTGAAGGCCTGCGTCAGGTGCCCGATCTCGTCGTTGCGCACCACCTGCAGCGGCGTCAGCGCGAGCTCGCCGCGGGTCATGCGGTCGGCCTGGTCGGCGGCGCGTAGGAGCGGCCGCAGCAGCCACGCCATGATCAGGCCGATCACGACGAGCACCGCCGTCACGGCGGGCGCGCGTTGCTGCAGGATGAAGGTCTGCATGCGCGACACCGGGGCCAGCGCTTCTGAAACGGGCAGCCTCGCCACCACGAACCAGCCGCTGTTCGGCACCGAGGCAATGGCGGAGATTTCTTCGATGCCCTTGGCGTTGCGCGTCGTCCCGCTGCCGCGGAAACCCGCCATGGCCCGGTCGTGCAGCGGGTTCACGCCGTCGGGCGGGGTCGGCGTGAGGGACATCGAGACGTCCGTCGAGGCGACGAAGATGCGGTCGCGCGGCGAGATCACCAGGATGCCGCCGGCCTGGCCCACGCGCCCCTCTTGCAGGTGGTCGAGCAGGCCATCGGCCGAGAGGTCTGCCGTGCCGAGCAGCACGGCGACCACCTGGCCGGCACCGTTGCGGATGGGCGCGGCCATGGGCAGGGCCGAGTGCTGAGAAGCCGTGGACCGTGGGCGGCCTACCGCGCGCTTCCCGGCGGATGCGGCTGTGAATTCCGGACCGCCCGTTTCCAGCTGTACGGCGCTGTCGCGCCCGTCGAGTCGTTTGCCGGTGACATCGGTGACCACCAGGCCAAGGGGGAAGAAGGCGCTCAGCGCGCTGCGTTCCGCCAGCCATGCATGCAGCTGCTCGGGCTGCGCCAGGAGTTCCGGCGGCAGGGCGCCAGCCAGGCGCTCCAGGAACGACAGCCGTTCGTCCAGGTAGTTGTCGACATCGCGGGCCACGTAGGCGGCCAGCGCCATCTGCTGCGTCGCCACCGATTTCGTCAGGTCTTCCCGCAGGAAGCGGGTGAGCTGGATGTAGCTGGCGGCGGTGCCCACGACTGCCATCGCCAGACCCATCACGAGGAGACGAACGACCAGGCTATTGGCGGATTTTCGGAGAGTCACTCTGGCTGCGGGTCGAGAGGCGGTTAGGTGCGGGACTGTATCCGAAGCGCTCCTGCGGCCGCTGACGGCACGACCAGAGGAGGGCTGCACCCATGGCCAGCACCAGGAAGCCGCCGAAGCCTGCCAGCGTCGGCAGCAGCGGCGCATCGAAATACAGCAGCGCGCCGTACACCCCCAGCATCGCCAGCGAGGCCAGGCTCTCGTTGAAGTTCTGCACCGCGATCGACTGGCCCGGGTGCATGTACAGCAGCCCGCGGCTTTGCAGCAGCGCGTTCATCGGCACCAGCAGCAGGCCCGCGAGCGTGCCGATCACCACCAGCAGCGCGGCGGCCACGGCGGGCTGCGTCACCAGCGTCATGAGCAATATCACGGCACCCAGTGCAATGCCGATCGGCAGCGCGCGCAACGCACGCCCGAGCGGGAACCAGCGCGAGGCACCGACGGCGCCGGCCGCCATGCCGATGGCCACCGCGATCTGCAGCAGCGCGCCCTGCGACAGGGTGAGCCCCAGCCGCTCGGCCGCCCAGCGCAGCACCAGAAACTGCAGCGTGGCCGACGCGGCCCAGAAAAGGCTGGTGACGGCCAGCGAGATGCGCGCATCGGCATCGCGCCACAGCAGCGCCAGCGAGCCCCCGAAATCACGAAGCAGGCGGCCCGGATGCGCCAGCGCCGCGCGGTCGCGTGCCGGGCTGTGCGGAATCGCGAGCGTGCAGGCCGCGGCCAGCAGGTACACCGCGCCGATGGCGGGCAGGGCAAGGCCCTTGCCGACCAGCGTGCTGCCCAGCGCCACGCCGAACAGGATCGACAGCACCGTGCCTGCCTCGATCCAGCCGTTGGCGGCGACCAGTTCTTCTTGCGGAATCAGCTCGGGCAGGATGCCGTACTTGGCTGGCGAGTAGGCCGCGGCGCCAAGGCCGACCAGCGCGTAGGCCACCAGCGGCTGCACCTGCCACAGCAGCAGGGCGCAGCCGCCCAGCTTGATGAGGTTGGTGGCCATCAGCACGCGGCCCTTCGGCGCCGCGTCGGCCACGGCGCCTGCGAAGGCGGCGAGCAGCACGTAGGAAAGATAGAAGAACAGCCGCAGCGCGGGCGTCATCCAGCCGGGCGCGTGGCGCTGCATGAGCAGGTCGATGGCGACGATCAGCAGCGCGTTGTCGGCCAGCGAACTGAAGAACTGCGCGGCAACCACCGAACGCAGCGCGCGCTTGGACCGCGCGCATGGGGCCGCCGCGCTCACGCGGTCATGCCGAAGAAGTGCTGGCGGTAGCGCGGCGACACGTCGTCCACGCGCAGCATCAGCGGCAGGTCGGCGGTGTTGAAGGCCACGTCGAGTGCGGGCGGGCCGAGCAGGCGTGCGCCGCAGCGCAGATAGCCCTTGATGAGCGGCGGGGCGGTGGGAGGCGCTGTGTCGCTGTCGGCATCAGCGTCCGCTCCGGTGTCCAGCGGCAGCGCGACGCGCGGCTCCACGCGCCAGCGCTGCTCGACCAGGTGCGTGCGGCACAGCCGGTGCCACAGCCGCGCGGCCGTCGCGCCCTGGTCGTCGAGCCCGATGCTGGCGCAGCCGATCATGGTGTCGAGCGCGTGGTCGACCATGTACTGCCCCAGCGCTGCCCACAGCGCCATGATGACGCTGCCAGAGCGCCATTCGGCATCCACGCACGAGCGGCCCAGCTCCAGCGCGCGGCCGCGCAGCGGCGCGAGCGGCGACAGGTCGAACTCGGTGTCGGTGTAGAAGCCGCCCGCGCGATGCGCCGCCTCGGGCGTCAGCACGCGGTAGGTACCGATGAGCGGGCCGGGGCCCTGCAGCGGGTCGACGGCGCGCACCAGCAGGTGGTCGCAGAAGGCGTCGAAGCGGTCGACGTCGAGCCCGGGCGGCGTGCCTTCGGGTGGTGTGAGGCGCGCGCCCATCTCCTGCGCGAACACGCGAAAGCGCAGGCGCTGGGCGTCGCGCACGTCTTCTTCGCAATCGGCCCAGCGGGTTTCCAGCACGGGCGCAGCGGCCGCGAGTGGCGTGGGCGAACGGTGGGGCAGGGCGTGCGTGGCGGTGATGTCCATGTGCGTGCGGCAATTCACTCAGTTGGAGGGCGGATAGCGATCGACCAGGCGGTTCTGCCGCCGGTTGAGCCGAGCGAGCGCGAGCAGGCCGATGGGCTGCACGCCGGCCTTGCGCTGCGCCGCGCCAATTGCGAACAGCAGCCGCTGCTTGGCGAAGACCATGCGAAAGCCTTGCACCACGCCGGTGTCGGGGTCCCAGGCCTCGATGGCTTCGGAGCCCGCGCCGTTGATTTCCATGATGGTGAAGCCGCGCCCGGCGCCGAGTTCGCGCAGGCTCTGGTAGCGCACGTCGAAGCGCCCGAAACGGAAGTCGGGCATGTCGCGCGCGATGGCGTCGATGGCGCGCACGAGCTCGGGCGTGATGAGCGCGGCGCCGTCGCGGTAGAGGCCGCCCACGCGGGTCGAGCCGATGGTGGCCAGCCGCACCTGCTGGCCGGCCGCGGGCACGCTGTCGGGCGGCACGCTGCATTCGTGGCGCGGCGAGCGCGCGATGCGGCGGGCGCGCACGTCGGCCGCCACGAGCTGCGCCACGGTGCTGCGGCCGTCGCCCGTCACGCGCGGGAAGTAGCGCAGCGCCAGGCCGATGATGCGGCCTTCGCCAGTGTCGGGGTCGCGCGCATAGAAGATGCCGGCCTCGCCTTCCTGTGGCAGGTAGCGCTGCAGCACGACCGTTTCACCGCGAGGAAAGACGGCCAGGTAGGCCAGCAGCGCTGCCATGTCGGGCAGCAGGCGCACGCCGTAGCCGCACAGGCCGAGGTCGGGCTTGGCGACCACGGGAAACGCGAGGCCGCCGTTGGCCATGGTGTGCCGCAGCGAGTCTTCGGTTGCCGTGCCGTCGTTGAACACCGCGCAGTAATCGGCCGTGACCGAGCGCGCCAGCGGCCCCATGCCGCGGAAATATTCGAGCTTGCCTTCGCCCACCAGCCCGCCGGAGGTGAGGTGCGGGTTGGCCGCTGAAGGCACGGTCGTGCCGCCGTAGCGCAGCGACAGCCACAGCCACTGCACCACCAGCGGAACGCAGATGAGCCACTTGGGCATGCGCTCCAGCACGCTGCATTCGCGCACCACCGCCAGGCGGCCGGTGTCCACGCCGAAGTCGAGCCCGGCGGCCATCACGCAGCCTCCGTTGCGCGGGTGGCAATGAGGCCGACTGCGGCGATGCGATCGATGTGCGCATACACCGGCCGCTCCAGCTCCTCGCCGAACACATCGGGGTCGATCTCGGCATACGACCAGTCGAAGCCGGGTGCTGCGAGCAGGGACTGCAGTTCGGCAAGGAACGGGTCTTCGCCATCGACCATGGCCACGCCTGTGTAGAGCAGCAGTTGCCCGCCCGGCGCCAGCCGCTTCAGCGATTCGGCCGCGATGCGCACGCTGAGCGCTCGCCCAAGCCGCGTGCCGCCGTGGCGATAGGCACGCTGCGCGCCGTCGTCGAGGTAAGGCGGGTTCGACACGATGAGATCGAATTCGCCCTCGACCGCCGACAGCGCATCGCCCTGCGCGAGCGTGACGGGGACGCCGGCCACTTCCGCATTGATGGCCGTGTACTGCAGCGCGAGCGGGTTGATGTCGTTCATCACGACGGTCGCCTGCGTGCCCGTGGCGGCCAGCGCGCGTGCCACTGCGATGCCGCCCGCGCCGCTGCCGCAACCCACGTCCAGCACGCGCACATGAGGCTGTGCCTTGCGCCGGGCGAGCGCGTGGTGGAGAAAGCGCGCGAAGCGGCTGGTGTCGGGCCCGAAGAACACCGCGTTCTCCTCGACCGTCGGATAGGCCGAATGAAAGAACAGGTCGTCGCCCAGGCTGGCGATGCGCACGGTGCTGCGCAGCAGCGAGCCCGTGTGCCGCACGATGCCGGCACGCTCCATGTCGGCCAGCAATTCCGGCGGCACCGCGCGCGCTTCGAACGACAGGTTCCAGCCGAAGATGTCTCGCAGCGTCGCGCCCGGCTCGCGCCCGCGCCGCGCGAGCACGCGCTGGTGGGTCAGCGGGGTGACCGTGGTGAATCGGTAGCCCGTAGCCGCCACCTGGCGCAGCACGCCGGCCGCGTTCAGCATGCGGTGGCCTCCTCGGCGTGCCGCAGTTCGGCGGTGTAGCGCTCGAAGCAGCGTTCGCCGCAGACAAGGCGCATCAGCGCGCCTTCGGCAATGAACTGCCCGCAGGCCGGATCGGCCTCGACCAGCGGCCGGATCACTTCGCGGTTCCATGCGCGCGAATGCGACACGTCGAGCGCCGCATGCAGGTCGAAGTAGGAGCGCGCGCGGCCGCTCAGGCCCAATCGGCGCATGCCGGCCGCCACCTGCTTCACGCGCCCGGGCGCCGTGAGCTCGATGACACCGAGCGCGCCTATGGAGTGGTAGCCGTAGCGGCGCGTGGTCGCCAGCCCGACCATGGTGTTGGCGAGCGCGAGCGACTCCCACACGGTGGTGTCGATGGCCGGATGCAGGTCGAGCTCGCGCACCATGTGCTCCAGCATCTGGCCGTGCATGGCGCTTTGCTTGCCGTGCCCCATTTCGTCCCAGAAGTTGCGCGCGCATTCCAGCTTGGGCTGTGGCGGCAGCTTGACCTGGGTGTAGGCCAGCAGGTCTTCGAAGCCGGCTTCGCCCGCGGCCTCCTGTGTGAGGAACCAGCGCATCTGCGGCAGCGTGGCCTCGTCGGCCAGCCAGTCGAACAGCGGGTGATGCTGGCCGGGGCCGGTGTGCGCCAGCGATTCGAACCAGCCGATGAAGTGGCTCGCATTGCCGGCCGATGCCGCTGCCGCAGTCTGAACAGTGGCGCGCAGGGCTTCGAGGTATTTGCCTTCGAGCAGCCGGCACGCATGCTCGCGGGCAAGGTCGTCCTGCCACTGGGGCGAGGGGCTGCCGAGCCTGAGTCGCTCGGCGTTGAACCGCGCCAGGTGCCGGTGAAGCTGCGTGTTCGCGTCGGGAGTGTCGTCAGGAGACATGGCCGATCCTCGTCATCCGCTGGGCAAAAGAATCAGGTTGCGCCTTTGCAACGCGGCTGTCCGTCAGACAGTGCCTACAGATTCGCCCCTCAGCGCGGGGATCGGAGGGAGATCGGCCTCAGGTCGCCCAGATGCGGGGCGTGGCCGCGGGCAGCTGCCACAGCTCGCTGCGCCATGCCTGCCAGACCTGCCGCAGCAGCTGCATCGCGGGCTCGACCACGGGAGCCAGAACCCGCAGCACGACCACTTCGGGGTGCGGGCTGGTGGCGCCGGCGCTGTCGAACAGCGGGCTTGCTTCGAGCAGCGTGCGGGCTTGTGCAAGCAAGGCATCGCGCCGGGCGCGCGCCACCGGCGAGCCCGCCACGAAGAACAGCGAGGCCATGCAGCGGTGGCCGCCGAGGCCGATGGGGCTTTGCAGCAGCCGGTGGTCGGCCGCGTCAATGCGCCCGCGCTCCAGCCACACGCCGGGCACCTCGATGTGCTGCAGGTAGGTGCCACGCTCGAAGGGCTGGTTGGCGTTCGGCAGGCCGAGCGCGGTAACGTCCCAGCCGATCAGCTCGGCGCCGGGCGCGACCTCGATGGAGAGCCGGTTCTCCGCCTGGCAGCCGCTGTAGCAGATGGCTTCGAGCGGCAGCCATTCGAGCCGCGCGCCGGCCGCGAGGCGGATGTGCGTGCGCTGCAGCGCCAGCTCGCCTTCGGAGCGGTAGAAGCGCGAGGCGCCGGGCGTGGTGATCAGTCCGTGGCTGCCGTCGGCGGCCTCGATGTCGATGTCGAGCGTGTCGCCGCCCACCAGCCCGCCCGGCGGATGCACCAGCACGTTGTGGCAGACGGTGTCGCCCTCGGGGTACAGGCTTTGCAGGATGCGCAGCGGACCGTCATGGCGAAAGCGGGCGACGGTGCGGGCGGCTTCTTGTTGGTAAGCGAGATGGAGACGGGCGTGCCAGGGCATGCAGCGAGTCTAGTGCGCTCGCTTGCGGTGTCTCAGGTCTTCCAGGCTCCGTCGTGGGCCGCACTCGCTTCGTCGATCAGCGCCGGCCCGATGCATTCGATGGGATGCGGCGAGGCGCGGAACACGTCGCGGCACGACAGTTCGGCATCGCGCTGGTCCTGCCGCTCGCCACGAAACACGCGCAGCCGCTCGGCATCGATGCCGAACACCACGCGCCCGATGTTCGACCAGAAGATGGCGCCGGCGCACATCACGCAGGGCTCGCCCGATGCGTAGATCGTGGCGCCCGCGAGTTCTTCGCGAGAGAGCTTGCGCCCGGCCAGCGCGCGCAGGGCGTTGACTTCGGCATGGGCGGTGCAGTCGCCTGTCTCTGCATTGCTGTTGCCCGCTTCGGCCAGCACCTCTCCGGTGGCGGAGACGATGACCGAGCCGAAGGGCCGATTGCCCCGGCGGCGTGCCGCATGCGACCAGACGATGGCCTTGCGCAGGTAGCGCCCGTCGCGTTCGTCGAGCGTGGTTTCGGCGGGATAGGTGGTGGTGGTGTCGCTGTTGGAGTTCATGCCTTGGGGAGGGAGCGTTCGCTGCGCGATGGAAGCATTGAAGTGTTGAAGATGGCGTCGGACGCGGGCTTGACCTTGAGGCCGAAGACATCGGCCACTTCGTCGACCTGCTGTTCGAGCGTGAGTTTCTTTATATCGCCAAGACCGTGGCCGCGCGTGTCGGCCGCGCCCACGTATTGCGCGGTGATGCCCCAGCGCTCGAGTTCGATCTTCTCGTCGAGGATGGGCTCGCGCTGGCGCATGGCCGCGATGCTAGGCGCCGGATTTGCAAAGGTCTCGACGATGGCGCGGTTGCTCGCGCGCAAAAAGGCCGCGACCACCTTCGGGTTCTGCGCGATGAGGTTGCTGCTCGCGAGGATGGCGTTGCCGTACAGGTTGACGCCCGCGTCCGCGTACTTGAGCACCGACAGCTCCTCGGGCTTCATGCGCGCGAACAACGACACGGCCGAGTCGTGGAAGTAGGTGGCGGCATCGACGTCGCCGCGCACCATGACGTTGTCGCGTGCGCTGAAGTCGGTGGTCTGCCACTGGAAGGCGTCGCCGCGCATGCCTTGCTTGCGCGCGACCATCGGCCAGGCGCGGCGTGTCGATTCGACGGCCGCCGCTGCGACCTTCTTGCCCGCGAGGCTCTTGAAGTCGCCGGTCACGCCGCGGTCCTTGCGGCCGATGATCACGAACGGTGCGCGGTTGTAGTACTGGTACACGGCCTGCACCATCGGCGTGCCGGGGTTCTGCGCGTTGAACTCGACCAGCGAGCTGATGTCGCCCAGCCCCAGCTGGTAGACGCCGCTGGCAATGCGAGTGATGGAGGCGACCGAGCCGGCGCCGGTGTCGATGCTCACGTCGAGCCCCTCGTCCTTGTAGTAGCCCTTGGCCAGCGCCAGGAAGAAGGGAGAGGTCTGCCCGTTGATGCGGAAGTCGAGCGTGAACTTTAGCGGGGTGAGCTTGCCGTTGCTGCCTTGAGCGAAGACGGCAGGGGCGGCAAGGGTGGCGGCACTGGCCGCGAGGAAGGATCGACGTTGCATGTGGGGCCTCGGAAGCTTCGGGTCTTGAATCCCCCTGCGCAGGGCAGAAGGCGTTTCAAGAGCAATTTCCGGGCGGGCGCACGTTCGTGGTGCGTGCGCTGCTGAACGCTTCTACTCTTGCAACAGGTCATGCACGACGCATGCCAAGGGCCCTTTCGAGCATTTTGCTCGGGCATTGAGGGTGAGGGCTTGGAGGGGCAGCCTGGCCGGGCGCACAATCCGGGCGCGCAATTTGCAAGGCATGTTGCGCAGAGTAGAAGCGTTCAGCCGCGCGATGCCCCACGCATCCAGGCAGGAAATTGCTCTTTCACGTTCGTCCCCACGCAACAAAGAAGGAGTCCGCGCATGCTCGTTACCCAACAACCCGTCTTCCGCAAGTTCTGGCATGCCGTCATGCCGCTCACCGAACTGGCACAGGGCCCGAAGCCTTTCAGGCTGCTGGGCGAAGACATCGTTCTCTTCATCGATGCCGACGGCCAGCCCGCTGCGCTGCGCGACCGCTGCTGCCACCGCACCGCGAAGCTGTCGAAGGGCTGGTGCGTGGACAGCGAAGGCCAGGCCTGCGGCACCGGCGCCATCCAGTGCGGCTACCACGGCTGGACGTACGACCGCAGCGGGCAGGTCATCCGCATTCCGCAGTACGAAGCAGATCGCAAGATCTCGCCCGAGTACCGCACCACGGCCTATCGCTGCACCGCGCGCTATGGCTATGCATGGGTGGCGCTCGAAGAGCCCATTGCAGACATTCCCGCCATTCCCGAGTTCGACGACCCGGGCTACCGCACCATCTTCCAGTTCTACGAAGAGTGGCAGACCAGCCCGATGCGCGCGCTCGAAAACTCCTTCGACAACTCGCACTTCAGCTTCGTGCACCGCGCCACCTTCGGCGTGGCCGCGAGCCCGAAGCCGAGCAAGTACGAGCTGGTGGAAAACGAATCGGGCTTCTATGCCGAGACGGTCATCGAAGCGACCAACCCGGTGAAGTTCCATGCGATCAGCGGCGTGACCGACCCGATCACCACGCGCCACATGCGCAACGCCTACTTCCTGCCGTTCTCGCGCCGGCTCGACATCGAGTACCCGAGCGGCGTGCGCCACATCATCATCAACTGCTTCACGCCCATCGACGATGGTCGCATGCAGCTGTGCCAATGGCTGTTCCGCAACGACACCGAGGCCGATTGCACCGCGCAGATGCTGATCGACTTCGACGATGCTGTGACGCGCGAGGACAAAGACATCCTGGAATCGACCGACCCCGATGCGCTGGTCGATACGCGCCGGCGCGGCGTGGAGTACTCGATGGAGTCGGACCGGCCCGGCATGCTGATTCGCAAGCACCTGATGCAGTTGCTGGCGAAGCATGGCGAGGCGGAGGTTTATCGCGGCATGAGCAGTGCCGTGATTCCGATTGCAAAGGCCGCCTGAGCGGCCTCCGCATCAAGCCGGAGCAGTCGCCGGGTTCGGGCGCGTTGCGCGCGAAGAGCCCTGTTCGTAGCGGTCCATCGCAAGACCGTCGGTACGGATCTCCGGACGCTGCCCCATCACCATGTCGGAGATCAGCTTGCCCGAGCCGCAGGCCATGGTCCAGCCCAGTGTGCCGTGGCCCGTGTTGAGGAACAGGTTGCCGTAGCGCGTGCCGCCGACGATGGGCGTGCTGTCGGGCGTCATCGGGCGCAGGCCGGTCCAGAAGGTGGCGCGCGGCACGTCGCCACCGGGGAACAGGTCAGTCACGACTTTCTCGAGGGTGGCGCGGCGGTTGGGGTTCAGGCGCAGGTCGAAGCCGCCGAGTTCGGCCATACCGCCCACGCGGATGCGATTGTCGAAGCGCGTGACGGCGACCTTGTAGGTCTCGTCGAGCACGGTCGATTGCGGCGCGAGCGATTCGTCGAGCAGCGGCACGGTCAGCGAGTAGCCCTTGACCGGGTACACCGGGATGTCGAGGCCCAGCGAGGCGATGGCGGCGCGTGAGTAGCTGCCGAAGGCCATCACGTAGCGGTCGGCCGTAAGGATCTTGCCGGTGGTGGTGCGTACGCCGGTGATGCGGTTGCCGTCGGTCTCCAGTCCGTCGATGGTCTGGCCGAAGCGGAAATCCACGCCCAGGCCGCGCGCGATTTCTGCAAGGCCGCGCGTGAACAGGTGGCAGTCGCCGGTTTCGTCGTTGGGCAGGCGCAGGCCGCCTGTGAGGCGGTCGCGCGCGCCGGCCAGCGCGGGCTCGACGCTGGCGAGCGCATCGCGGTCGAGCAGTTCGTAAGGCACGCCGCATTCTTCGAGCACCGCGATGTCGCGCTGCACCGCGTCGAGCTGCGCCTGCGTGCGAAACAGCTGCAGCGTGCCGCCGGTGCGCTGCTCGTACTGCAGGCCGGTGTCGGCGCGCAGCTGCTGCAGGCAGCCGCGGCTGTATTCGGCCACGCGCATCATGCGTTCCTTGTTCACCGCGTAGGCCTCGGGCGAGCAGTTGCGCAGCATCGCGGCCATCCAGCGCAGCTGGAACATCGTGCCGTCGGGGCGGATGGACAGCGGCGCGTGCTTCTTGAACATCCACTTGATCGCCTTCAGCGGAATGCCCGGCGCGGCCCACGGCGTGGAGTAGCCCGGCGACACCTGGCCGGCGTTGCCGAAGCTGGTTTCCTCGGCGGGGCCGGCCTGCCGGTCGAGCAGGGTGACCTCGGCGCCCGAGCGCGCGAGATAGTAGGCCGTGGTGGTGCCGATCACGCCGCCGCCGAGAACGATGACTTTCATGGTGTATTCACTGATTCAGATGGAATGAGTGGAATCTAAAGTGCACAATGCAGTGGATTCCATTGTTTTCAGACGTTTGGCAGTGAAATACACTGCCGCCAATCGTCCAAAGCCGCGCGCGAAGTGAAATGCCCGAACTCGACCGAATCGACCGCAAGATCCTCGACCTGCTTCAGCGCCAGGGCCGTGTTTCCATGACCGAGCTGGCCGAGCACATCGGCCTGTCGGCCTCGCCCTGCGCCGAGCGCGTGAAGCGCATGGAGCGCGACGGCGTCATCACGGGCTACCACGCGCACGTGTCGCCCGAGGCGCTGGGCAAGACGCTGCTGGTGTTCGTCGAGATCAAGCTCTCGGCCAAGTCCGGCGACGTGTTCGACAAGGTGCGCAAGGAACTGCTGCACATGCCCGAGGTGCTCGAATGCCACCTGGTGTCGGGCAGCTTCGACTACCTCGTGAAGGCGCGGCTCAGCGGCATGAGCGAGTACCGGCACCTGCTGGGCGACATCCTGAAGAAGTTGCCGGTGGCGGCCGAGTCGCACAGCTACGTGGTGATGGAAGAAATCAAGGAAACGCTGATGCTGGCCGTGGACCGCTGAACCGATGAGCACGAACCACGACATTCCCGACATCGCCATCCGGCCCTGGCGCCTCGACGACTTCGACGCGGTGAAGGCCATCCTCGACGACACCTTCGCCGGCACCTGGCTGCCGCAGCTCACGCCCGAGGCCGCGAAGGCCTACAAGGAGAGCGGCGAGCCCGTGGGCTACATCGACGAGATGGGCCCCGCCTTCTTCGTGGCGGAGATCGACGGCGAGGTTGTCGGCATGGTCCATTGGGAGCACGACTTCGTGCACGCGCTGCACGTGCCGGCAGAGCACCAGCGCAAGGGCATCGCCCGTGCCCTGATGGCCTTCGCCGAAGACGGCATGCGCGCTGATGGTGTGGCACTCGCGCGGCTCGAAACCGACACCTTCAACACGCAGAGCCAGGGCTTTTACCTCGCGCTCGGCTACCGCGAGGCCGACCGCTACCCCGATCTCGAATGGCACAGCGGGTTCACGACCATCCTGTACGTGAAGACGCTTTCCTCCTGAACCGCAACTCCCTACCAAGGACACCTGCATGACGATCTCGATCCACCGCGACGGCACCACCGGCACGCGCCACATCCTGAAGATCCGCAACCACGAGATTCCGGTCGATGCATCGCCCGCTGGCGGCGGCAGCGACGCCGGCCCCGAGCCGCATGACCTGTACGACGCATCGCTCGCGGCCTGCAAGGCGCTCACGGTGCTGATCTATGCGCGGCGCAAGGGCATTCCGGTGGAAGACATCGAGGTCGTGGTCGACCGCGACGACAGCGAGGAGCGCAAGGGCGTCTACCGCCTCAAGTCGGGCCTGCGGCTGAGCGGCGACCTGACGGAGGCGCAGCGTGACGAACTGTTGCGCGTGGCCGGCAAGTGCCCTGTGCACAAGCTCATGACCGAGGTGAAGACCGAGATCGAGACCGGCTGGGCGGACTGACCGGGTTGGGTCAATGCAGCACGCGGTAGGTGCGTACCGCGCGCAGCAGCGCCCACAGGCCGGCTTCGGCCGGCACCTTCTTCTCGTTGAACGACACGGCGATGTACACATCGTCGGCCGGCACGTAGGCCACGATGCTCGTGAAGCCCTCGATGCCGCCGCTGTGCCCGAGCATCAAACCGGGGCCGTCGGGCACGTCGTAGAGCTGCACGCCCATGCCATAGAACGCGTTGCTCCCGGCATAGGGGCCGAGCATGGCGGGCATGCCGGTGAACATGCGGTGTACCGCTTCGCCGGGCAGCACCTTGCCCGCGAGCAATGCGTGCCAGAACACCGCGAGATCGCCTGCGGTCGATGCCAGCGCGCCTGCGGCGTAGGGCGTGGCGTACTGGTCCGGTGCGTCGATTGGTCGGCCGGCTGCATGGCCCGTGGCGACGGGCAGTTCGACGCCCGGCTTGCGCATGGCCGTGTGCTTCAGCGCTAGGGGCTTGATGAGCCGCTTCGTGAGCACGTCTGCGAACGGCGCGCCGTCCACCTTCTCGACGATCACTCCGAGCATTGCGTAGCCGGTGTTGGTGTAGCTCCAATTCGTGCCGGGGCAGAACTGCGGCTTTTGCGACATGCCGAGTGCGATGACGTCGGCGGGCGTGCGGTAGGCCGTTCCGAGTGATGGCAGAGCGTTGAAGCTCACGAGGCCGCTGGTGTGGCGCAGCAGTTGCTCGATGGTTGTGAGCTTCGCATTCGGCGCGTCGGGAAACCACTTGTCTATGGTGTCGTCGAGCCTGAGCTTGCCTTCCTCGACGAGCTGCAGCACGACGGCGGCCGTCAGTGTCTTGGCGGTGCTTGCCACCTGGAAGGGCTGGTCGGGTACGACTGGTTGTGGCGGTTCCTTGCGTGCCAGGCCGCGCGTGGCCGACCAGATGCCTTCGCCGGGAATCGCGACGGCCACGCTGGCAGCGGGAACGTGCGCGAGCATCTTGTCGAGCGCGTCGCCGAGTGCTTTCTGCAGCTCGACAGGCAACTCGCCGTCGATGGAGCGCTTGAAGTCCTTCTGCCATATCGCCTCGGGCGCTGAACGCATCGGCGGGCCGGCGTAGATGGGCGAGGGCGCGCACTGCGCCTGCGCGAGGCCCCACGCCACCGACGTGGCCAGCAGAACGGCCGATGAAATCTTCCGCAACGACATTCGGTGCTCCCGGTGTGCCGGCCTACTTGGCCGCTTCGGCTTTCGCGCGTGCGGTTTCAATGCGCTTGGCATTGCGGTCGCCCCAATCGGCCAGCGGCCCGAGTGCCGCATTGAGCGTGGCGCCCAGCTTGGTTGCCGAGTACTCCACGCGCGGCGGCACTTCGTGGAACACCTCGCGATGGACGATGCCGTCGGTCTCGAGTTCGCGTAGCTGCTGGATGAGCATCTTCTCGCTGATGTCGGGCAGCAGCCGCTTGAGCTCGCCGAAGCGATAGGCCTGCGCGTTCAGCTCCCAGAGGATGACGGCCTTCCATTTGCCGCCGATGACGTCGAACGCAGGCCCGATGCCGCAGTTGTAGGGTTTCTTAGATTTCATTTCTTATCCGTGGAATGCCCCGTAAATACCCAATACATACGTTTTGGTAAGTACCTGACTTTATTGTAGGTACTTGACCATATAGAAGCGAAATTTCTACGATTCAATTGTCTTCACAAACAGAAATCGAATCCTCATGAACAACAAGCGAGTTTCCGTTCTGGGCCTGGGCTCGATGGGTTTCACCATTGCTCAGCTCTATCTCGATCAGGGCTACGAAGTCACGGTGTGGAACCGCACGCCCGGCAAGGCCGATGCGCTGGTCGCGAAGGGCGCCGTGCTGGCGCGCGACGCAAGCGAGGCGTTGCGCGCGAGCCGCGTTGCGGTGATGTGCGTCTACGACTACCGCGCCGCCGATGCGATCCTGTCGGAGCAAGGCACGGCCGCCACGATGGATGGCCGCCTGCTGGTGCAGCTGACCACCGGCAGCCCGCAGGATGCGCGCGATGCAGAGGTCTGGGCTCACCGCCACGGCGCTGCGTATCTCGAAGGCGCGATCCAGGCCGCGCCGGACCAGATGGGCCGGCCCGATACGCCGCTGCTGGTGTCTGGCGAAAAGCACGTGTTCGACGAGGCCGAGCCGTGGCTGAAGGTGCTGGCCGGCGGCATCATCTATCTGGGCGAGAAGGCGAGCGCAGCGGCGGCCATGGACCTCGCCACGCTCTCCACCATCTACGGCACGATGCTCGGCTTCATTCACGGCGCACGCATCGCCGAGCACGAAGGCTTCGACGTGGTGGAATACGGCCGCATCGTTGCGGGCATCATGCCGACCTTCGCGGGTTTTCTTCAGCACGAGGGCTCCGTCATCCAGTCGGGCGATTTCAGCATCTCGCAGAGCCCGATGCGCATCTCGGTCGAGGCAACGCAGCGCATCCTGCAGGCGGCGCAGGCGTCGGGCATCAACACCGAGTTTCCGGCCTTCGCCGCGGGACTCTTCCAGCGGGCCGATGCGGCAGGGCTCGGCGGCGAGGAGCTCGCTGCGTTGATCAAGCTGCTGCGCGCTTGAAAGGCATCGGCATGGCTCAAGCCCATGTCATGAACTGGATGGCACGCAGCACATCGGCCTCGCGCTCCATGAAGAAGTCGGTGTGGTTGCTGTTGTCGAGGGTCAGCCGGTTCGGGGTGTTGAGCGCCGCCACGAGCTGGTTCGAATTCGTGATGGCCGCGCTACGGATCATGCGCACGTAGTCCGAGGCATCTTTCTGCGTCTTGGCATCGAGCGGCAGTTCCAGCCACGGGAACATGTCGCGGGTGTCCGCAGGCAGGGCGGTCACGACCAGCGAAGGTGCGCGCACGGCCTTGTAGTCGGGCGAGAACGAGTGGGCGGCTGTTTCCATGGCGTCATTCACTTCGCTGGGTGTGTTGAGACTCACGCTTCCGTCGGCATGGATGTCGAGGCTGTCGCGCAAGTTCGCTTCCAGCACAGGCCACCAGTTCTTCGAATTGCGGCGGGAGAAGGCGATGGCAGCCTGCAGCGAGCGGCCGTTCTCCGGCTTCGGTTTGGGTTCTTCGAGCAGTGAGTTCGTCGGTACGTCCTCGCCGCCACTGTCTGCGCCCACCGTGTAATCGAAGGTCGTGTCGAGATAGATCAGGCCCTGCGTCCGTTCGGGATACAGGCCCGCGAAGCGCGTGAGCTCGTTGCCTGCGATCGAATGGCCGCCCAGCACCGCGCGCCGTACGCCGAGGGCGTCAAGCACGGCCTTCAGGTCGGCCACGAGCGTGTCCACCTCGTAATACTGCGTGGCGGTCTTCACGGGCAGCGGCTTGTCCGAGAGGCCGTAGCCGCGGCGGCTGATCGCGATCACGCGCGACTTGGCGGCCAGTGCGGGTGCGAGGCCGTCGAAGCTGCGCGCGTTGGCGCCAAGCCCGGGCAGAAATACAAAGACCGGGCCGGTGCTGCGGGGCGGCTGCCAGTCGCGCACCTGCAGCGAGACTTCGGGCGAGCTCGAGACCTTGATACGGCGGTCGATGACGGAGACTTTGCCTTCGCCACTGTCGTTCCTTGGGCTTCCATCGCCAACACCCGGGTTGGTGTTCGGGGGGGCATCCGGGTTGGCACCTGGGCCGGCAGCGGCGGGAGCAGCAGGACTGGCATCCGTGCCAATGCCGGGCCCGATGCCAACGCCGCCGCGGCCGCCGCCACCACCGCAGGCGGCGAGCCCTGCAGCACTGGTCAGTGCCATGGCATGGAGGATGTCCCGCCGCCGGAGGCGGTTGCGATCCGGCTGGTCGCGAGGGGCCAGGAGGGTGGGCGATCGATTCACGTCGGTGTTCCGTTTCCGTGTGGTGAGGAGTCGCTCCAGTGTCCGGGCCCCACCTGAAGGGTTGCTTCGGCATTCATGAAGATTTCCTGAAGTGCTTCACCGGCGTGTCGCTGATACTCCGGCCACATTCCGGAAACGGAGTGGTTCGTTCACGTGGAGGCTCATGAATCTCTTGCTTGTTGAGGACGACCTTGACCTGGGCAACGGCGTGCGCATCGCGCTGGCCAATCAAGGCATGGATGTGGTGTGGGTCCGCAGACTCGACGACGCCTTGCGCACCCTCGACGGCGGCACCTTCGACATGGTGCTGCTCGACCTCGGCCTGCCCGACGGCGACGGGCTCGACCTGCTGTTCCGCCTGCGCCGCGACCGGCAGATATTGCCGGTGCTGGTGCTGAGCGCTCGCGACGCGCTGACCGACCGGCTGCGCAGCCTGGACGACGGCGCGGACGACTATCTCGTCAAGCCCTTTGCGCTGGCCGAGCTGCTGTCGCGCGTGCGGGCGCTCGCGCGCCGCAGCTACGGCTTCAACGACGAGACCATCCGCATGCGCGGCCTGGCGCTTCACGAGCCCACGCGCGGCGTGATCGTCGATGGCGAGCCGGTGGAGCTTTCGCGCTGCGAGTTCGACCTGCTGGCCTTGCTGCTCAAGCGCACCGGCCGCGTGGTCACGCGCCGCGTGATGGAAGAGCAGGTGCTGCCCGGCGGCCAGGCCAACGGCAGCAATTCGCTCGAGGTGCACATCTCCAACCTGCGCAAGAAGATCGGCCAGGGCTACATCCGCACGGTGCGCGGCATCGGCTACGTGATCGACGTGCAGTCGCTCGTGCGGAGCACGCAGAAATGATGCAGGCGCTGGCGCAGCGCTGGAAGAACTGGAAACAACCTTCCCTGATGCGGCGCCTGCTGCTGGCGCAGATGGGGGTGGTCGCCTTGCTGTGGACCATGGCCATCGCGCTGCTGCTGTACGACTCCTACGAAGACCCCGAGCTGCTGAAGTTCGACAAGATCTTCCAGTCGGTGATTGCAATTGCGAAGAACACGGCCGACCAGCCCGACAAGCAACAGGAAACCCTGGCCGCCTTCGAGGCTGCGCTGCTCGAAACCATGGGCGACGGCGACGCCGCTTCGGACACCTCGCCGGTGCTGCAGGTCTGGCAGGGCGACAAATTGATCTATCGCTCGACGGCGGCCGTGCCCGTGATCCTGAATACCGTGCCGAACCGCGTCGAGACCGTGAAGGCGGGCAACCGCGAGTGGCGCGCGCGCACGCTGGCCTCGCCCACCTCGGACGTTCGCGTGATGCTGGCCGAGCCCAGCGTCTGGCGGTTGACGGTCACCGTGATGTACCGCGGCTACTACCTGCTGCCGCTGGTCATCAGCTTGCCTTTTCTGGTGTTTCCCGCGTGGCTGTCGGTGCGCCTTGCGCTGCGGCCGTGGCGCCGGGTGAGCCAGGAAACCGCTGAGCGCGGGCCGGCCGACCTCACGCCGCTGTCGTACGCGCCGCCGCACAAGGAACTGCAGCCGCTGGTGCAGAGCATCAACAGCCTGCTGCAGCGGGTGCGCGACAGCACTTCGCGCGAGCGCAGCCTGATCGCCGACGCCGCGCACGAGCTGCGCACCCCGCTGGCGGCCATGCGAGTGAATGTGGAGGCGCTGAAAGAGCAGAGCACCGACGAACAGCAGCGCGAGCTCATGGGCAATCTGCTGCGCAGCAACGATCGCGCGGCGCGGCTGGTGGGGCAGCTGCTGCAGCTCATGCGCAGCGACGCGGTTTCGGACAACGCGCTACCCGTGATGCTGTCGCTCGACGCGCTGGTGCAAGACCGGCTGGCCATGATCGAAGGGCTGGCCAGCGCCCGCAACGTCGAGCTGGAACTGGTGAGCGAAGACCGCGTGCCGGTGCTCGGCGAGCGCGAAAGCCTGGTCTCGATGATCGACAACCTAATCAACAACGCCATCAAGTACAGCCCGCCGGGGAGCACGGTGGTCGTGCATGTGGCGCGCGAGGGCACCCAAGCACTTCTGACGGTGGCAGACGAGGGGCCCGGCATTCCGCCCGCGTTGCGCGAGCGGGTGTTCGACCGCTTCTTCCGCAACCCCGACCAGAACCAGAGCGGCAGCGGGCTGGGGCTGGCCATCGTCAAATCGGTGGTCGACCGGCACGGCGGCGAAGTCGCGCTCGGTGAAACCGCGAACGGCGGCCTGCTGGCCACCGTGCGGCTGCCGCTGGCCATGGCCGATACGCCGCAGCCAATGCTCTGCAGCTGAAACCTCGCCTGGCGCACGGCCAAAGGACCAGGGCAGGGCCAATTTGGTGCAAAGAATTACACTACCCGGTGCTGTTTACAGGACACTTTCCAAATGAAGTGGGTCATTCTTGCCATCTTCGCGCTCAGTGCGCTCTACGTTCATTTCCGCGGCCAGGTGCGGCATCGCTTCTTCAGACAGCTCTCTGATCACTCGACCTTCCTGGCCCCGTTGAACGTCTTCATGTACCTTTTCTCGAAGGTGCCGGGTACGCCGTACCTGTCGCCCGCGCAGTTCCCCGAGATGCGCGTGCTCGAAGAAAACTGGGAAGTCATCCGCGAAGAAGCGCTGGCCATGCGCAATGGCGGCAGCATCAAGGCGTCGAGCCAGTTCAACGACGTGGGCTTCAACTCCTTCTTCAAGAGCGGCTGGAAGCGCTTCTATCTGAAGTGGTACGACGAGGCGCATCCCTCGGCCGCGGTGCTGTGCCCGCGCACCACAGAGCTGCTCAAGGGCATCGGCACCATCAAGGCCGCGATGTTCGCCGAGCTGCCGCCGGGCAGCCGCCTCGTGCGCCACCGCGACCCCTTCGCCGGTTCGTTGCGCTACCACCTGGGCCTGTGGACGCCGGGTGTCGAAGGCTGCTACATCGACGTGGACGGCCAGCGCTATCACTGGCGCGACGGTGAAGCCGTGGTGTTCGACGAAACCTTCATCCACTACGCCGAGAACACGACCGACCACGACCGCGTGATCCTGTTCTGCGACATCGAGCGCCCGCTGAAGTACCGCTGGGCCAGCGCCGTGAACCGCTGGTTCGCGAAGAACCTGCTGGCCGCCGCCAGCTCGCCCAACGACGCGGGCGACAAGACGGGCGGTATCAACCGCGCCTTCAAGTACATCTACCAGATCCGCGTGATCGGCAAGCGCCTGAAGGCTTGGGACAAGCGCGTGTACTACCTCGTGAAGTGGGCCATCTTCGGTGGCCTGGCCCTCTGGATCTTCTGGTAATGCCGGCTTTTCACGGCTTTCGCTGAAGGCCGAAGGCGGTTGCGAAGGCCTCTGCAACCGCCTCGACATTGCGGCTGCCTTCGTCCGAGTTTCGCCAGACCAGCGAGAGCTTGCGAAACGGAGCACGACTTCCCAGGCCCACTTCGCGCACCGCATAGGCATCGACCAGCGGACGCCTGGGCTGCGGGACGACGGAAACTCCCAAGCCCTGGGCGACCATTGCAACGATGGCGTCCATCGAGCGCAGCTCCATCACGCAGCGCGCATCGGGTTTCAGGCTGCGCACGTATCGCGCGGCGACGCGTCCTCCCGAAAGAGACAGGTCGTAGCCGATCCAGTCGTAGGCTTCCAGCAGTTGCCTGACGGTCTTACCGGAGGCATTCGGCGGCGCCAGCAACACGTAGGGCTGGCGATGCAGTTCCCGCCAGACCAACCGGCGCGAGCCACCGGCTTCCGGCCTGACGAGCAACGCGACGTCGAGCCGCGCCGCCTTCAGCTCGGAGATCATTTCGTCGCTGTCATTCAGCGGGGGAACCACCACATCCAGCGGCGGATGCTTCCGGCGAAGCTCATGCAGCGCCTGCGGCAGCACGTCGCTCTGCATGCTGGTGATCACGCCGACCCTGATGCGGCCCGCCACTTCCACCACCGGGCGGGAGCGAAGCATCTGCAGCCGGTGGGAGAAGTCGCCCACCGCGCTCACTACCTCATGGGCAAAGGCCGTTGGCGCCACCACGCGGGTGGAGCGGTCGAACAGCGGCTTGCCGAAATACTGCTCCAGCTGCTTGACCTGCAGGCTCACCGCGCTCGGGCTGCAGCCCACGACGCCGGCCGCGGCGGTGAAGCTGCCCTGTTCGAGGATGGTGCGCAGGGTGACCAGCATCGTGAGATTCATGAGAAATCCTCACAGTTGATATTTGTATATCTCGCTTTACTCATTTTATGGCGGGCCTAGGATTCGCTGAATTCATTCAACCTGCCCGATCGGAACCACCCGCTCATGAACGACATCCGACGCCATCGTCTCGCGCGCGCCAGGAGCCTGGCATGCACCTTGGGGCTCGCGCTCGCCGCAGCGCATGCGGCCGCCGCGGCGTGGGTGCCCGAGCGTCCCATTCACCTGGTCTCGCCGAGTCCCCCGGGTGGGGGCACGGATGCCGTCTGCCGCCTGCTTGCGGCCAAACTGGGCGAGCAGGCCAAGTGGCAGGTCGTCGTCGACACCAAGCCCGGTGCCGGCAACAACATCGGCCTGGAGTTCGGCGCGAAGTCGCCGCCCGACGGCTACACCGCAGTGCTGGGCGAAACCAGCAACCTTGCGGTCAACCAGTTCCTCTACAAGAAGCTCAGCTTCGATCCCTCGAAGGACCTCGCGCCGGTTGCGCTGGTCGGCACGGGCGTGTCGGTGCTGGTGGTGAATGCCTCCAGCCCGTACGACAGCCTTGCTTCGCTGCTGGCGGGCTCGAAGAAGAAGCAACTTGCGTACGCATCGTCCGGCAACGGAACCGTCGGGCATCTGGTGGCCGAGAACCTGCGCGTGACGGCGGGAGCCAACGTTTTGCATGTGCCTTACAAGGGCGGTGGCCCGGCCATGACGGACATGCTGGGCGGGCAGGTCGACTTCTACATCTCCTCCCTCGTTTCGGCGCTGCCGCTCATCAAGGACCACAAGCTGCGGGCGCTCGCCGTGACTTCCGGAACAAGAGACGCGTCCCTGCCTGACGTTCCCACCTTCATCGAGAGCGGCTTCAAGGGCTTCGAGTACTACACGCTCTACGGCGTGGTGGTGCCTGCGAAGACACCGGAGAACATCGTCCGGACCATGAACACGGAGATCAACCGGGTGCTCGATTCGGCGGATGTCCGCGCCAACCTCGCCGCGCGCGGCATCTATGTGCGGACCGGAACGCCGGAAGCGTTCAATACATTCCTGAACAGCGAGAGAAGGAAATGGGCGGAGGTCGTGAAGGCGACCGGCGCAACTGCCGAATGACCCAAGACAGCATGTATCCGCCGGTGGACCTTCGCAGCGACACGGTGACGCTGCCCACAGAGCAGATGTACGACCGCATCGCTTCCGCTCCTCTCGGCGACGACGGGCTCGACGGTGACCCGACCGCGCTGGAGCTGGAGGCCGAGGCCGCCCGACTGCTGGGCAAGGAGGCCGCGCTGTATGTCCCGAGCGCAACGATGGCCAACCTCCTTGCCATCCTCGCCCAGGCCGGGCGGCAGGAAGTCGTGCTTGCCGAAGCGGCATCGCACATCTACGTGACCGAGCGCGGCGCGGCCGCGCTGACCGGGTCGTTCTATCAGGGCATTGCCGGCGTCGACGGCGCCATGGACCTGGGCTTGCTCGCGCAGGCCTTGGGGCCGGGCCGCAACAAGCTGCGCACCGGGCTCGTCTGTCTGGAGACTTCCCACAACAACGCCGGCGGGGCGGTGCTGCCGCTCACCCACATGCAGGCGGTGTTTGCAGTGGCCAGGGATGCGGGCGCTGCCGTCCACCTGGACGGCGCACGTTTGATGAATGCGGCAGTGGCACTGGGCGTGCCAGCTGCGGAGATCACGGCCTTTGCCGATACCGTTTCGCTGTGCCTTTCCAAGGGCCTGAGCGCGCCCATGGGGGCCGTGCTTGCCGGGCCGGCGGACACCATTCAGCGTGCCAGGTGGCACAGAAAGCTGCTCGGGGGCAGCCAGCGCCAGGTCGGGATCGCCGCGGCCGCGGGGCTGGTTGCCATCACCACCATGGTGGGCCGGCTTGCGGACGATCACACGGTCGCGCGCCGCCTCGCTCACGGGATCGGCCAGCTTCGTGGGCTTTCCGCCAACGAGCCGCAGACCAACATCGTGCAGGTCGACGTGAGCGCCACCGGGCTCGACGCGGCTCAGTGGGAAGCCGCGCTGCGCAAGCTGGGCGTGCTGGCCCGGACTTGGGGCAGGCACAAGCTGCGCTGCGTCACCCATCGTCATACGGGCGAGCGCGAAATTGACACGGCCCTGGAGGTTTTCAGGTCCGTCGCCGCGAGCGCTGCTGCTTGACTGTCCGGTGTGCTGGGGCTCAGGCCTCGGTCCACACCAGCCAGTCGCGCGTGGTACCGGCCCAGCTCACAGCGGCCGCGAGCAGCGTGCCGCCGAGCACATCGAGCAGCACGTGCTGTCGCGTTGCCAGCGTCGAGTAGACGATGCCGAAGGCCCACAGCAGGTTCAGTACGCGCAGCCATGTGGGCGCTTGCACGCTGCGCAGCTGGCGCTCCAGCAGCACGGCCGTGAGCACCGCGAACGCGACGTGCAGCGACGGAAATGCATTGCCCCCCACGTCGGTGGCCTTCAGAAACTGCAGAGCCGGGTACTGCGCCCAGTCGACCGCAAACACCGGCACCGTCGTAGGAAAGAGCCAGAACACCACGAGGCCGACGGCGGCCATGATGGCGGCGTCGCGCGCACAGGCCCAGAGCTCTGCCTTGTCCTTCGCGAAGGCCGGCGCCAGCGAGATGTAGAACCACAGTGAGCCGTAGAGCACCATCGCGTCGTCGCTCACGCCCACCCAGTGGTCGAGCCGCGTGAGCGGCATCACCATCGGCTGCGATGGTGGGTTGTGCATCACCCAGAAGTACACGACGAAGAAGCCCGAGATGCCGACGGTGGTGCCGATCATCTTCACCACCCAGAGCGTGGCGATCCGCTGGCCCAATGCCACGTACCAGGGTACGAAAGGGTGGAGGGAGGAAGTCGCCGGGCGGGAGGTCATGCAGTGCTCCAGCTTATGCAGCTGCATTGCGTGAACATTGCGCTTTCTGCAATGAGGCCTCTCCTAGAATGGCCCGCTTCTTTTTTGCACACAGCCCTTGCCGCACCCCTCATGAGAATCCTGCTCGTCGAAGACGAAGTCGACCTGGCGCAAGCCCTGGCCTCGGCGCTGCGGCAGAACCAGGCGGTGGTCGACGTGGCGAGTTCGCTGCGTGAGGCCGAGGAGGCAGCGTTGTCTGCGCAGCACGACGTGATCGTGCTCGACCGCGGCCTGCCCGATGGCGACGGCCTCTCGCTCGTGGCCTTCCTGCGGCAGAACGATATCGCCACAGCGGTGCTGGTGCTCACGGCCATGACCGACGTGGCCGAGCGCGTGCTGAGCCTCGACGGCGGTGCGGACGACTACCTCGCCAAGCCCTTCTCGATGGACGAGCTGATGGCGCGCGTGCGCGCACTGGCGCGACGCCCAGCAGTGCGCGCGAACCTCGTCATGACGCTCGGGCAGCTGCGCTTCGACCATCACACGCGGCAGGCCCATGTGGGCGATCTTTGCCTCACGCTGCCGCGACGCGAGCTGCTGGTGCTCGAGGCACTGCTCGAACACCGCGGCCGCACTGTGCTTCGCGAGGCCATGCAAGACCGTGTGTACGGCCACAAGGACGAGATCCAGTCGAACGCGCTCGACACGCATGTGTCGCGGCTGCGCTCCAAGCTCGACAAGGCCGGTGCGCAGGTGGAGATCCATGCGATCCGCGGTGTGGGCTACCTGATCTGCGCGGCCCGCATGGCGGCATGACATGACACTGAGCCTGCTCTCGCTGCGCTGGCGGCTGATCTGGAGCCTGATCCTGCTGCAGGTGGTGGTCGGCTCGCTGGTGATGGGCGGCTTTCTCGGGCTGGCCTGGGTGCTGGGCCGCGTGGTCGACGAGACCGGGCAGGAGACCGTCACAGTGATCCAGCGCGCGCTGGCGCGCGGCCCCGATGGGCAACTGGTGGTCGAGCCGACGGCGGAAGTGCAGCGCCTGCAGAAGGCCGACCCGCCGTTCTGGTTCATCGCGCGCGATGCCCACGGCTCGGAAGTACGCAGCGGCGACGTGCCGTCTGCCTATTCCAGGCTTTTCAACGCGCTCGGCGACATGGAGCGCATGGCCCTCAACCCCGAGGACGACAACACCCGGCCCAAGGCCCGCTTCGAGCGCGCGCAGACGCGTGCGGGCCTGGTGGCCGTGATGGTGCAGACCGGCGGCCCGCTGACGGTGAGGAACACGCTCAAGGGCACGGGCATCGCCTTTCTTTTCCTGGTGGCGCCGATGGCGCTGGTGACCTGCCTCGGCGTGATCCTGGCCACGCCCTTCGTGGTGAAGCGCGGCCTCAAGGGCGTGGTGGCTACGGCCGAGCATGCCGAGAGCATCGACGTGCACGAGCGCACCACGCGCCTGCCGCTGGCCAACGTGGCCAGCGAAATCCGCCCGCTGGTCAACGCCGTGAACCGCGCATTCGACCGGCTCAACGAAGGCTACGACCGGCAGGAGCGCTTCCTCGCTGACGCCGCACACGAGTTGCGCACGCCGATCACCACGCTGCAGATCCATCTCGAAGGACTGCAGGACGGCCCGCTCAAGGTCAAGCTGATGCAGGCCTCGGCGCGGCTCGCCACGCTGGCCGAGCAACTGCTCGACCTCCAGCGGCTGGACCACGTCGCGGTGCACGACCAGCAGCAGGTCGACCTGAAGGCGCTGTGCGAGCGCGTGGCGGGCGACATCGCGCCGCTGGCGATCATGAATCGTTGCACGCTGTCGGTCGATGCGCCGCAGCCGCTGTGGGTGCGCGGCGATGCGCCCTCGCTCGAACGCGCGCTGAGCAACCTGATCCAGAACGCGATCGAGCACGGCGGGCAGGGCTGCGACATCCAGGTGCGGCTGTGGGAGCCATCAGGCTTCGAGGTGCTCGACTCCGGGCCCGGCATTCCGGCAGCGGACCGCGAGCGCGTGGTGGCGCCGTTTCACCGGCTCGTGCCGCGCGGGCGCGGCGCGGGGCTCGGGCTGCATCTCGTGGCCGAGGTTGCGCGCCTGCACGGCGGGCAGCTCACGATCGGGTCGAGCGAATCGGGAGGCGCGAAGATGCGCCTGGAGCTGAACCTCGACGCATGAAGATCTTTCCGCCATGAACGCCATCGACCGGCTGCCCGAACCCACGAACCTCGCCGGCGCGCAAGCGCTCATCGCGCGCGTGCAGGCATTGCTCGATGCCGCAGGGCTTGCGATGCGCGCACCGCCGCCCGAGCCCACAACCTGCTGCGGTCGCGGCTGCAACGGCTGCGTGTGGGAAGGCTGGCTCGCCGCCGTGGCTTACTGGCGCGACGAGGCTTCGCTGCTGCTCGGTTGATGGCTCAGGCGATGCCGGCACCAAGGGCCATCACACGGCCTGCACGGCAAAGCCTTCGAGCGCAGCGGCCTACAACTCGAGCCGCTCCCAGTGCTTGTAAGCCCACTCGTATTTTCCGCATGCGTAGGACACCAGGGTGTCGACGGCCTGATCGGCGCTGACGGGCTCGGTGCTGCGGTAGTGCGCCCCGGTGGTGACCAACTGGTGCTCCAGATGAAAGCCCTTGGGATCGGCGAACACCTGCATGTACGTGCCGCCACGCAGTTCGATGACTGCGAACGCGTTCGCGTCGTCTTGCAGCAAGGGGACCCAGTGACGGATGTTGGCTTCGTTCGCCGGCTCCGCCACGCCGAAGTCGGGGCAATCGAGCATGGGCTGCTGGTACTCCGCGCCGATGTCGAAAAGAAGGTAGTCCTGCGCGGCGGGCGCACCGTTCCTGAATATGGCGATGAAGAAGCAATCGGGGATGCCGAGCGGAACATGAACCAGCAGTGCATCGTCCGCCTTGGAGCGGCGGGCGAAGACCTGCGCCAGCTCAGGAGTCTCCCATGCGTTCAATCGCAGGGGTTCACGAAGGCTGTGCACAAGCTCCACGGCACCGCGCTTGACCGCGTCGCTTGCGGCGTGATCCTCGGTGCCTCCCTCGAGAATGCCCAGGTACTCGTGGAGTTGAATGAGCCTCGAAGGAGGCAGCTTCGGTTTGCGAGAAAAGAACATCTGGATGTGGCTCCCATCGATCCGGCATTCTGTCGCAAGGCCGGGCAACCGCCGTTGGCCGTCAGTTGTCGTAGTTCGTGCCCGGCTCTTCGGTTCCGTCGAGATTCCAGAATCGCCACACGCCGACCTCCTGGCCCTCGCGATAGCGGCCCTCGGCTGCAGCCCGTCCGTCCGGATGGAAGTCGCGCCAAAGCCCATCCTCCTTGCCGTCGACGTACTGCCCTTCGGATGCAACCGTGCCATTCTCGTGATAAGCAACGAAGAGGCCGTGCCGAACCCATCGGGTCTTGTCGGGCGACAGCACCCTCGCGTAGCGGAACTTGATCGCTCCCGATTCGTAGGGAATCTCGGCGATGTTGAGGTCGGCTTCGGGGCTCATTCCTTGGTGTTGACGGGCGAATTTGCGAACATGCTGGTGCCCACCTGCGTGTTTCGCCTCGGACCACGGTTCGCTTCAGGGCTTACTGATTCTGCGAACCCCGGTGCGCCCAACCCGTGGTGTGCTTCTCGATCACGCTGAAGAGCTCGTACATCAGCATGGCCATTGCGCCCACCACCATCAGGCCCGCGAAGGCCAGGCCCATCTGCATGGCCGAGCCGGCGGAGATCAGCAGGTAGCCGATGCCTTCGTTGGCAGCGGTCATCTCGCTCACCGTGGTGCCGACAAAAGCCAGCGTGATCGCCACCTTCAGCGAGCCGAAGAAGTAGGGCATGGAGCGCGGCAGGCCGATCTTCATGAGCACGTCCCAGCGCTTGGCGCCGAGCACGCGCAGCACGTCTTCGAGCTCCGGCTCCAGCGTGGCGAGGCCGGTCGCGATGTTGACCATGATCGGGAAGAAGCTGATCAGAAAGGCCGTGAGAATCGCCGGCCCCACGCCGATGCCGAACCACACCACGAGGATAGGCACGAAGGCCGCCTTGGGCAGTGCGTTGAAGGCCGTCATCAGCGGATAGATCGCCGCGTACGCGATGCGCGAGCTGCCGATCACGAAGCCCAGCAGAACGCCCACCACGATCGCCAGGCCGAAGCCGGCCATCGTGACCCAGAAGGTGCGCCATGCGTGGCCCGCGATGATTTCCTTGTATTCCCAGAACTGCGTCCAGATGCGCCAGGGGCTCGGGAAGATGAAGTCCGAAACCTCGAAGCCAGCGCAGATGACCTGCCACAGGATGAGCACCGCGACCAGCAGCAGCCATGGCGACCAGCGTTCGATTTGCTTGGTGTTCTTCATGGTGCGCCCGCTCAGTGAGACACGGCCGCGGCCGTCTGCGCCGCGCTGATGCCGGTATTGCGGATGGCACCGATGTGCCCGCGCAGCTCCAGCACGATGTCGGTGAACTCTTTCGTGTAGGTGAGCTCGAGTTCGCGCGGACGCGGCAGGTCGATCTCGCGCTTGACCACGAAGCGCCCCGGGCTCTTGCTCATCACGTACACCGTGTCGGCGAGGAACACCGATTCGCGCAGGTCGTGCGTCACCAGGATCACGTTGAACTGCTGCTCGGTCCAGAGGTCGCGCAGGATGCACCACAGCTCTTCGCGCGTGAATGCGTCGAGCGCGCCGAAGGGCTCGTCGAGCAGCAGCATCTTGGGCTCGTGGATGAGCGCGCGGCAGATGCTCGCACGCTGCTGCATGCCGCCCGAGAGCTGCCACGGAAACTTGTCTTCATAGCCCGCAAGGCCCACCTTCTGCAGCAGCTTGCGTGCGCGCTCGACGTATTCCTTGCGCTTGGCCTTGAAGTTCGAGCGGTAGGGCTCGACGATTTCCAGCGGCAGCAGCACGTTGTCGACCGTGGTGCGCCACGGCAGCAGCGACGGCGCCTGAAAGGCCATGCCCGATATCTTGAGCGGCCCGGTCACCGGCTGGCCGTCGATGCGGATCCTGCCCATCGACGGCATCTTCAGCCCCGTGGTGAGCTTCATGAAGGTCGACTTGCCGCAGCCCGAGGGGCCGACGATGGCGATGAATTCGCCGCGCTTGACCTTCAGGTCGATGGCCTCGACCGCGAAGTGGTTGGCGCGCAGCAGCTCTTCGTTGTAGGCGAGCCAGACGTCCTGGAAGTCGACGAAGGGGGCAGCTGCGTCTTGCGATGCGTCCGCCATCACTTGCGCAGGATGTTCAGTTCAGCGGCGGGCGGCAGCAGCGAAGCGGTCCACACCGCGTCGGGGCTCACGCGCGTCTTGGTGTTGAAGGCGTCCGACACCTGCGAGGCCATCAGCGACATGCGGCCTGCGTTGACCGCGCCGAAGCCTTCGGCGCGTGCGTCAGGGCTGTTGATGACGGTGTCGATGGCCAGTTGCAGGCGGCGGGTTTCGAGCTTGCTGTCGATGATGCCGTCGCGCGCCTTCACCGATTCGATGGCCACGGCCGGGTTGGCAATGACTTCCTTCGCGCCCTTGGCAAAGGCCGAGAGGAATTTCTTCACCGCCGCCGGGTTCTCCTTGATGAGCTTGGGCGAGGCGATGATGACGTTGCCGTACAGCTTCACGCCGTAGTCGGGGTAGGGCAGCACCACCACGTCGGCCGTCTTGGCGCCGCGCGCCTCGAGGTTGAGCAGCGAGGTGAAGGTGAAGCCGGTGATGGCGTCGATGTCGCCGCGCATCAGCATGGTTTCGCGCAGCGTCGGGTCCATGGCGGTCCAGTTGACGGCGCCGATGTTGTTGGCCTTGGCGAAGATCGGGAACGCGCGGCGGCCTGCGTCGAACACCGGCGCGCCCAGCTTCTTGCCGGCTAGGTCGGCCGGCTTGGTGATGCCGCTCTTCTTGAGCGCCATGACCGAGGCCGGCGTGTTGTTGTAGACCATCATCACCGCGACCGGCTTGTTGGGGCTGTCGGGGTTGTTGGCGTGAAATTCCATCAGCGCCGCGAGGTCGGCAAAGCCCATGTCGTAGGCACCCGACGCCACGCGCGTGACGGTGCCGCCCGAGCCGTTGCCCGCGTCGATGGTCACGTCGAGCCCGGCCGCCTTGAAGTAGCCCTTGGCCGCGGGGTGCAGGAACAGCGCGGCCGGTCCTTCGAAACGCCAGTCGAGCTGGAACTTGATCGGCGTCGGGCTCTGTGCAAGGGCCGGTGTGAGGCCGAAGCAGATGGCCGAGGCGGCGAGGAAGGACTGGAGCAGTTGGCGCTTGTTCATGCGGAGATCGATCCGTTAGGGGAAGGTGAATGCTTCGGCATTCAAGCAAAAACGGTGCCCGCACGCGATTGGTGCGAACCCTTCCAGTGGATCGAGACGGTGCGCCTTTGCACCCCTCAAATGCAAAAACGCGGCGAGGCCGCGTTTTTGGCACCGAAGGCGGGCAAAAACACCCACCGACTGAAGGCTCTTACTTGTCCACCGTGACCTTCGCCACCGCCAGCGCCGTCATGTTGATGATGCGGCGCACCGTCGACGACGGCGTCAGCACGTGCGCCGAGCTCGCGGCGCCCAGCAGCACCGGGCCGACGGTGATGCCGTTGGCACCCGTCATCTTCAGCACGTTGTAGAGGATGTGCGCCGAGTCGAGGTTCGGGCACACCAGCAGGTTGGCTTCGCCGCTCAGCGTGGTCTCGGGCAGGGCGGTGCGGCGGATTTCTTCCGACAGCGCCGCGTCGCCGTGCATTTCGCCGTCGCATTCGATGTCGGGCGCCATCTGCGCGAACAGGTCGCGCGCCAGCCGCATCTTGCGGGCCGAGCCGCGGCTGGAGGTGCCGTAGTTCGAGTGCGACAGGAAGGCCACCTTCGGCGGCAGGCCGAAGCGGCGCACTTCCTCGGCGGCCATCAGCGCGATGCTGGCCAGCAACTCAGCGCTGGGGTCTTCGTTCACGTTGGTGTCGGTGATGAACACCGTGCGCTTGTCGAGCGTGAGCGCGTTCAGCGTTGCGAAGCCTGGCGCGCCGCGCTTCAGGCCGATCAGGTTGCGGATGTGCTCCAGGTGCACGTCGAAGCGCCCGACCAGGCCGCAGATCATGGCGTCGGCGTCGCCCAGGTGCATCATCAGCGCGGCGATGGTGGTGTTCGAGCGGCGCACCATCGTCTTGGCGGCCTCCGGCGTCACGCCGCGGCGGCCCATGAGCTTGTGGAAGCTTTCCCAGTAGATGCGGAAGCGCGGATCGTCCTCGGGGTCGACGATCTCGAAGTCGATGCCCGTACGGATGTGCAGGCCGGCCTTCTTGATGCGCGCCTCGATCACTGCGGGGCGGCCCACCAGGATGGGCTTGGCCAGGCCTTCGTCCACGGCCCACTGGGCGGCGCGCAGCACGCGCTCGTCTTCGCCTTCGGCGTAGGCCACGCGCTTGGCGGTGGCGATCTTGGCGGCGCTGAACACCGGGCGCATGAACATGCCGGTCTGGTAGACGAAGCGCGTCAGGTGCTGGCGGTAGGCGTCCATGTCTTCGATCGGGCGCGAGGCCACGCCCGAGGCGGCGGCAGCCTTGGCCACGGCCGGCGCAATGCGCAGGATCAGGCGCGAGTCGAAGGGCTTCGGAATGATGTAGTCGGGGCCGAAGGCCAGCTCCTGGCCGGCGTAGGCGGTGGCCACCTCTTCGCTGATGTCGGCCTTGGTCAGGTCGGCGATCTCGCGAACGCAGGCCAGCTTCATTTCTTCCGTGATCTTGCTGGCGCCGCAATCGAGCGCGCCGCGGAAGATGTACGGGAAGCACAGCACGTTGTTGACCTGGTTCGGGTAGTCCGAACGGCCCGTGGCAATGATGCAGTCCGGCCGCACGGCCTTGGCCAGCTCGGGGCGGATTTCAGGCTCGGGGTTGGCCAGCGCCAGGATGATGGGCTGCGTGCCCATGGTCTTGACCATATCGGCCGTCATCACGCCCGGGGCCGAGCAGCCCAGGAACACATCGGCGTCCTTCACCACGTCGGCCAGGGTGCGGGCGCCGGTGTCTTTCTGGGCGTAGCGTGCCTTCGATTCGTCGAAGCCGCCCGCGCGGCCCATGTAGATCAGGCCCTTGGAGTCGCAGGCGTAGATGTTGGCGGGCTTGGCGCCCAGGCCCACCATCACGTCGAGGCAGGCGATGGCGGCGGCGCCGGCGCCCGAGACGGCGATCTTCACGTCCTCGATCTTCTTGCCGACCAGCTCCAGGCCGTTGAGCAGCGCGGCGGCCGAGATGATGGCCGTGCCGTGCTGGTCGTCGTGGAACACCGGAATGTTCATGCGCTCGCGCAGCTTCTTCTCGATGTAGAAGCACTCGGGCGCCTTGATGTCTTCGAGGTTGATGCCGCCCAGCGTGGGCTCCAGCGCCGCGATGATGTCGACCAGCTTGTCGGGGTCGTTCTCGGCCAGCTCGATGTCGAACACGTCGATGCCGGCGAATTTCTTGAACAGGCAGCCCTTGCCTTCCATCACCGGCTTGGCGGCCAGCGGGCCGATGTTGCCCAGGCCGAGCACGGCCGTGCCGTTGGTGATGACGCCCACGAGATTGCCGCGCGCGGTGTATTCGGAGGCCGTGGCCGGATCCGCGGCGATGTCGAGACAGGGGTACGCCACGCCCGGCGAATAGGCCAGCGACAGGTCGCGCTGGTTCAGCAGGGGCTTGGTCGGGGTGATCGAGATCTTGCCCTTGACGGGCGAGCGGTGGTATTCGCGCGCTGCCTCGCGAAGTGCTTCTTCTGCAGGGGAAAGGGGTGCAGCCATGAAAGTCTCCTTGTTTCTGACGGGCAATGAGGCTACCGCAAAAGCGTGGCCTCTTCTTACAGGGTGAATGCCGAAAACGCCTGGATCTATATCTTTAGCTTGATAAGTAGGGCTGGCCGGTTCGCTAAACTGCAGATCGTTACCTACGGTTAACAGGGTATTGGCCGGGGAATCTCCAACAACGACAAAACCAATGAGGGGCAACAGCGCATGACATCCGGACCTTTCACCAGCAACGACCCCGATGTCGTGGTCATCGGCGGCGGCCCTTCGGGCTCCACGGTGGCCGCGCTGCTCGCGGACAAGGGGCACGACGTGGTGCTCATCGAGAAGGCGCAGCATCCGCGCTTTCACATCGGCGAATCGCTGCTGCCGATGAACATGCCGCTGTTCGACCGGCTGGGCGTGCGCACCGAGGTCGAGGCCATCGGCATCCGCAAGCACGGCGCCGAGTTCGTCTCGCCCTGGCATGACCACACCAGCCACTTTCACTTTGCCGAGGCGATGGACAAGAGCTTTCCGTACGCGGTGCACGTGCGCCGCTCGGAGTTCGACGAACTGCTGTTCCGCCATGCCGGCAATCGCGGCGCGCGCACCTTCGAGGGCCAGCGCGTCACAGGCGTGGACATGGAGGCCGGCAAGGGCACGCCAGACAACCGCCCGCTGGTCAAGGTCAAGGCCGACGACGGCACCGAGACTGCCTGGCGCCCACGCTTCGTGATCGACGCGAGCGGACGCGACACCCTGCTGTCGAACCAGTTCGACGCCAAGCGCCGCAACCGCAAGCACGCCAGCGCCGCGCTGTTCGGCCACTTCGCCAACGCCGAGCGCCGGCCGGGCCGCTTCGAGGGCAACATCACGCTGTTCTGGTTCGACCACGGCTGGTTCTGGTACATCCCGCTGAAGGACGGCACCGTGAGCGTCGGCGCGGTGGCTTCGCCCGCGTACTTCAAGAACCGCAAGGGCACGCTCGAAGAATTCCTGATGGAAACCATCGCGCTCGCGCCCAAGCTGGCCGAGCGCCTGAAGAACGCCACGCTGATGGAAGGCGCCACCTCCACCGGCAACTACGCCTACGACTCCGCGTTCTGCCGCGGCGACCGCTTCATGATGGTGGGCGACGCCTACGCCTTCGTCGACCCGATGTTCTCCTCGGGCGTGTACCTGGCGATGAACAGCGGCTTCGAGGCCGCCACCGCGGCCGACCACTGGCTCAAGGGCGAGGCGAAGGAAGCCGAAAAGGCCTTCCGCCACTACGAGAAGGTGATGAAGCGCGGGCCGCAGATGTTCTCGTGGTTCATCTACCGCATTACCTCGCCGGCCATCCGCCGTCTGTTCATGAACCCGCGCAATGTCTGGCGGATGCAGGAGGCGCTGCTGTCCATCCTGGCCGGTGACCTGTTCCGCAACACTCCCATCGGCCCGCGCTTCTGGGGCTTCAAGGTGACGTACTACGCGTCGTGCCTGGGCATCCTGCCGCAGGCCATCAAGACCTGGGCATGGCGCCGGCGCAACCTCAAAGAGTCTCTGGAGGCTGCTGCGAAACCCTGAGGCTCAGTCAGGAGTGACGGTGTGCTGGGCGAGCGCTTCCAAAGCCCGCACCAGCGCCGAGTGGTCGAGCTGGCCGTAGCCCAGCGCCGCACACGCATTCATCAGCTGCGCGGCTCCCGCTGTCTGCGGCAGCGACACGCCCAGCGAGCGCGCGCTCTGCATGGCGAGGTTCAGGTCCTTCTGGTGCAGTGCGATGCGGAAGCCCGGCGCGAAGGTGCGCTTGATCATCCGCTCGCCATGCACTTCGAGGATGCGCGAGCTGGCGAAGCCGCCCATCAGCGCCTGGCGCACCTTGGCCGGATCGGCGCCGGCCTTGGAGGCGAACACCAGCGCCTCGCCCACGGCCGCGATGTTCAGCGCCACGATGATCTGGTTGGCCACCTTGCAGACCTGGCCGTCGCCAGCACCGCCCACCAGCGTCACGTTCTTGCCCATCTTGTCGAGCAGCGGCTTCACGCGCTCGAAGGTGCCTTCGTCGCCGCCGCACATGATCGTGAGGCTGGCGGCCTTGGCGCCCACTTCGCCGCCGGAGACAGGCGCGTCGATGTAGCCGGCGCCGAGCGCGATGATGCGCTTGGCGAAGCCCTTGGTGGCAATCGGGTCGATGGAGCTGCAGTCCACCACGATCTTGCCGCGCGAATCCTTCAGGCCCTCGGCCACGCCTTGCGTGCCCGGCTCGCCGAACAGCACCTTTTCGACGTCGGGCGTGTCCGGCACCATGATGAAGATGATGTCGGCCTGGCGCGCCACCTCGGCGGCCGAGGCGCAGATCGTGGCCTTCGAGATGAAAGGCTCGGGCGTGTTGCCCTGCGTGTTCACGAATAGCTGGTGACCCGCGTCGAGCAGGTGGCCCGCCATGGGCGCACCCATGATGCCGAGGCCGATGAATCCGATTTTTTGTTGGGTCGTCATGTCTCTGGTTTCCTTATCCGATGTTCTCGAGGTTCGCGATGTTCATTGCTTCTGCGTGAGCGCCTGGCGCCAGCCGAGGCCTTCCACGGTGGTCGCGCGGGGCTTGTATTCGCAGCCGATCCAACCGTCGTAGCCGAGCGAATCGATGTGCTTGAACAGCCATGGGTAGTTGATTTCGCCCGTGCCCGGCTCGCCGCGGCCCGGGTTGTCGGCCAGCTGGATGTGGCCGATCTGCGCGAGGTGCTTCGTGAGCGTGTTGCCCAGCTCGCCTTCCATGCGCTGCGCGTGGTAGATGTCGTATTGCACGCGCAGGTTGGCCGAGCCGACTTCTTCGATCAGCACCAGTGCCTGCTCGGTGCGCGTGAGAAAGAAGCCCGGAATGTCGAAGGTGTTGATGGGCTCGATCAGCAGGCGCAAACCTGCCGCTTCGAGTTCGCGCGCGGCAAGGCGGAGGTTGTCGACAACCGTCTTGTGCGCAAGCTCCCTGCTCACGCCGGCCGGCACCTTGCCCACGAGGCAGTTGACCTGCGGGCAGCCGAGCGCCGTCGCGTAGTCGATCGCCACGCCGATGCCTTCGGCGAACTCGCCCGTGCGGTCGGGGTGGCAGGCGATGCCGCGCTCGCCCTTGTCCCAGTCGCCAGCCGGCAGGTTGTGCAGCACCTGCCGCAGGCCGTTGTCGCGCAGGGCGGCGGCAAGCTCCTTCTTCTCGAAGGGGTAGGGGAAGAGGTACTCCACCCCTTCGAAGCCCGCCTTGGCGGCGGCCTCGAAGCGCTGCATGAAAGGCAGCTCGGTGAAGAGCATCGTGAGATTGGCTGCGAACTTTGGCATGTCGTTTTTCTTTCTTGCAGTCTCAATCCAGCATGGCCGCGACGGCGGTCGGCGCATCGGCGATGGTCTCGGCCAGCGGCTCGAATTCGGTGATGTTGTCGATCTCGGTGCCCATCGCGATGTTGGTCACGCGCTCGAGCATCACTTCGATCACCACCGGCACGCTGAACTCCGACATCAGCGCCTCGGCGCGGCGGATGGCCGGCGCGATCTCTTCCTGCTTGTTCACGCGAATGGCCTTGCAGCCCAGGCCCTCGACCACTTTCAGGTGGTCCACGCCGTAGCTGCTTTCGATGCCTGCATCGGGGCCCGCGTTGATGTTGTCGAAGGCGAGCTGTACGCAGTAGTCCATCTCGAAGCCGCGCTGCGCCTGGCGGATCAGGCCGAGGTAGGAGTTGTTCACCACGATGTGGATGTACGGCAGCTTGAACTGCGCGCCCACGGCCAGCTCTTCGATCATGAACTGGAAGTCGTAGTCGCCCGAGAGCGCGACGATCTTGCGCGTCGGGTCGGCGGCACGCACGCCCAGCGCGGCGGGAATGGTCCAGCCCAGCGGGCCGGCCTGCCCGCAGTTGATCCAGTGGCGCGGGTTGTACACGTGCAGGAACTGCGCGGCCGCGATCTGCGAGAGCCCGATGGTGCTCACGTAGCAGGTGTCGTTGCTGAAGTTGTTGTTCATGCACTGGTACACGCGCTGCGGCTTCATCGGCACGTCGTCGAAATTGGTCTTGCGCAGCATGGTCTTCTTGCGCTCGATGCATTGCTTGGCCCAGCCGCGGCGGTCGGGCAGGCGGCCTGCGGCCTTCATTTCCTCCGCCACTTCAACGAAGAGTTCGAGCGCGGCCTTGGCGTCCGAGACGATGCCGAAGTCCGGCGTGAACACGCGGCCGATCTGCGTGGGTTCGATGTCCACGTGCACGAAGGTGCGACCCTTGGTGTAGACATCGACCGAGCCCGTGTGGCGGTTGGCCCAGCGGTTGCCGATGCCCAGCACGAAGTCGCTCGCCAGCATCGTTGCGTTGCCGTAGCGGTGGCTGGTCTGCAGGCCGCACATGCCGGCCATCAGCGGATGGTCGTCAGGGATCGCGCCCCAGCCCATCAGCGTGGGAATCACCGGCACGCCGGTAGCTTCGGCAAAGCGCACCAGCAGGTCGGCCGCATCTGCGTTGATGACGCCGCCGCCGGCCACGATCAGCGGGCGCTCGGCCGCATTCAGCATGCCGATGGCTTTTTCGATCTGGGCGCGCGTGGCGGCCGGCTTGTAGGGCTTGAGCGGTTCGTAGCTGTCGATGTCGAATTCGATCTGCGCCATCTGCACGTCGAAGGGCAGGTCGATCAGCACCGGGCCCGGGCGGCCCGAGCGCATCAGGTGAAAGGCCTGCTGGAACACCTGCGGCACCTGGCCCGGCTCGCGCACCGTGACCGACCACTTGGTGACGGGCTTGGAGATCGACTCGATGTCGACCGCCTGGAAGTCTTCCTTGTAGAGCCGCGCGCGCGGCGCCTGGCCGGTGATGCAGAGAATGGGGATCGAATCGGCCCAGGCCGAGTACAGGCCCGTGATCATGTCCGTGCCCGCCGGGCCCGAGGTGCCGATGCACACGCCGATGTTGCCGGCGATGGCACGGGTGTAGCCCTCGGCCATGTGCGAGGCGCCCTCGACGTGGCGCGCGAGGATGTGCGAGATGCTGCCGCGCTGGCGCAGCGCCGAATACATCGGGTTGATTGCCGCGCCCGGAACGCCGAAGGCCTGCGTCACGCCTTCTTTTTCCATCACCAGAACCGCGGCTTGCACCGCTGTCATCTTTGTCATTTGAGTCTCCTTGAGGTGGTCCCACTGTAGGAAGCGGGGGGCATTCGAAGAAGACGGCTGGGGACCATAAAACCTATTCCATGGCGGAATAAGTGACTACCATCCGGCCCATGGACAGATTGTTGGCAATGGAAATGTTCGTGCGCGTGGTCGAGACCGGCAGCTTCTCGAAGGCGGCGCGCGAGTTCAACACCACGCAGCCCACCGTGACCAAGCAGATCGCGGCCACTGAAGAGCGGCTGAAGGTGCGGCTGCTCAATCGCAACACGCGCGGCGTGAGCCTCACCGAGCCGGGCGCGCTGTACTACGAGAAGTGCAAGACCATCGTGCGCGAGGCCGAGGAGGCCGACAGCATCGTGCAGCTGCGGCAGAACCAGGCTCAGGGGCTGCTGCGCGTGGGCACCTCGGTGGCATTCGGGCGGCGCGTGGTGGTGCCGCTGGCACTCGAATACATGCGCCGGCATCCGCAGGTGCAGCTCGACCTGAGCTTCGAGGACCGCTACGTGGATCTGATCGCGCAGGGCATCGACGTGGCGATCCGCATGGGCAAGCTGGCCGATTCTTCGCTGGGTGCGCGCTACCTGGGGGTCAATCCGTGGGCGATGGTCGCGTCACCGGCCTACCTTAAGAAACACGGCACGCCGAAGCGTGCGCAGGACCTGAGCGCGCACGTGGCGCTCATCTACAGCAGCGTGGTGGGCGACGAGTTCTGGCGCATGCACACGCCCAAGGGCGAGCCGGTGACGGTGCCGGTGTCCGGCCGCTTCCGCTCCAACAATCTTTCCGCCGTGCTGGCCGCGGCGCGCGACGGGCTGGGCATTGCGCTGATGCCGCGCTACGTGGCCAGCGACTCGCTGGCCACGGGCAAGGTGCGCGAAGTGCTCGGCGACCACGCGCTGCCCGAGCAGGAGATCCACGCCGTCTTTCCCTCGCCCAAGCTGGTGCCGGGCAAGGTGTCGGGCTTCGTGGCCTTCCTGCAGGGGCGCTTCGACGAAGGCTGGTGGGCGGCCTGAGCTTCTTCAGGCCGCAACGAATGCGCCGTGCAGGCCCAGCGGCAACGCGTAAGGCAGCGTGGCCTGCGCCACCGGCCCCGCCGCCAGGTGGTCGGCCGCGAAGCACGACAGCACCGTCTTCTGCCGGCCGAAGTCGAGCACCGTGCCCAGTACCCAGCCAGGCTTCGAGCCGTCTGGCACGAAGACATGCTCTTCCACCATGGCCTGCGCGCCATAGTTGAAGCGCTGGCTGCGGCCGGTTTCGACGTCGGTGCGCGCGATCGAGCCGAAGCCCGGAATATCAGGGCGGATCTGCGTGGCATGAACCACGTTGCGGTGGCGCATGCCCACGCGGCGCGGGTCGATGCGCGGAAACTCGGCCTCCAGCGGCAGGGCCTTCTGCGTGGCCTCCCCAGTGCCGAGATTCAGCGTCGCGACGGTCAGGTGTGGATGGGTGCTTCTCACAATGCGCGCGCGCATCACTTCGCGGTTGGTCGTGAACACCGAGTCGGCGTTGTCCGAACGCACGTAGTCGATGTGGATCTGCGTGCCGCGCGGCGTGTCTTCTTCCCAGGCATTGCCGACGTGAAAGAGGAAGCCGGCCGGCAGCGTGAGCATCTGGCGCTTTTCCCAGTTCTGCTTGTCGACCACCAGCGCGCGCATGCCGAGCTCGGGCCGCCAGACGTGTGCGTCTAGGAAGCTCGCACCGGCCTCCTTGCGCTTGCCGTCGTAGACCAGCGGCGGCATCAGGAACACCAGGTGCCGCTCGGTCACGGCGAAGTCGTGGACCATCGGCATGTCAGCCACCGGCACCACGGCGGCGCGCCGCAGCGTGCCTTCGGGCGCAATCTCGTACAGCGCCAGCAGGCCCTGGCCGGAGCTCACGCCGAAGTTCCAGATAGTGCCGTTCGGATCGACCTTCGGGTGGGCCGAGAACGGCATGCCCGCGAGGTCGGCGCGCCAGGTCTTCACGCCCAGCGTGTCCAGCGTGCGCGCATCGATGCGCGTGGCCGAGCCGCCTTCCCACAGCGCCAGCACCTCGCCGCGCATCGGCAGCACGCTGGTGTTGGCGACGTTGATGCTGTCGGCCGAGGTTGGCGGTTCCACGCCCGGCGGCATGGTGCCGAAGGCCTCGAACAAGCGGCGGCCGGCCTTCGCCTCGGCCACGCGCTTGGGCGTGGCGACGTAGCGGCCCTGGTGGCGCACGTCGGCGCCGTCGATCACGAAGCTGTGCACCATGCCGTCACCGTCGAACCAGTGGTGGTAGCGCTCGCCGCCCAGGTCGTGGCCGGCCGGGCCGATGCGAAACAGCGTGCCGGCGACGGCATCGGGAAAGCGCCCGCGCACCGTGGCGCGGGTCGGCGGCAGGTCGCCTGCGGGCGTGGTGAAGCCGGTCTTCCAGGGCGCGCTGGCGGCTTCGAACTGGGCTTGCCAGTCGTCGGTGCCGGCGGCGCGCGCCAGCGGTGCCAGCAGGGGCAGGGCGCCGGCCGAAACCAGCAGGCGCAGGAGTTCGCGTCGTTCCATGGCGGTCTACTCCTCAGTGCAGGTGAATGACGGTCTGCAGGTCGGCGTCGACGCTGATCGCCGCGGCTTCGAAGGACGGCGGGGCGCGGTTGCCCTTGGCGTCGTTCGAGAAGCCGTAGCGCTCGGTCGGCATGCCCATGAGGTTGGTGTCGAGCTTGCCGTTGCCGTTCTCGTCGGCAAACACCCGCAGCGCGTAGCGCCCTGGCGCCAGCCCCGCGAACACGAGCCGGGCCTTGCCTTCGCGCATCGGCGCGGTCTGCGAGGCCACGGCCTTGCTGTCGGCGTAGCCGGCGGCGTCGTTGTACAGCGCGACGTAGAGCGTGGCTTCGGCGGTGGGGCCGTCGGCGACGCTCAGGCTCAGGTCGGCGGCAAGGGCGCCGAAAGGCGCGAGGGCCACGGCGGTGCACAGGGCGCGCACGACCGGGCGGGACAGGAGGGCGGGAAGTTGCATGGCAGGCCTCGTTGGAAGTTGGAGGCCCGACGATCTCGCAGGCTGGGCGCGGTGCCCAGCGCCATGTGACGAAACGCAGGTTTGCGCGCGTGAAATGCGCGCGGGCGGGGACAGAACGGGCCGGCGCCCGTGCCTGCCTCAGCCCTTTTTCTTGTCTCCGGCGCTTTCCGCGCCCTCAGCCGCCTCGTGGCCGTTGCCCACGTGCCCCGAATCCGCGAACAGGCTCCACGCAGCCATGAACAGCGCCGCGATCACCGGCCCGATCACGAAGCCGTTGATGCCGAAGATCGCCATGCCGCCGATGGTCGACATCAGCACGATGTAGTCGGGCATCTGCGTGTCCTTGCCCACCAGCACGGGGCGCAGGATGTTGTCGACCAGGCCGATCACGAACACGCCAACGAAGATCAGCACGCCGCCCTGCCAGAAATGCCCCGTGGCCAGGAAGTAGATGGCCACCGGCCCCCAGATCAGCGCGGCACCCACGGCGGGCAGCAGCGAGAGGAATGCCATCAGCACCGCCCACAGCAGCGCGCCCTGCACGCCGAGGAACCAGAAGGCCAGCCCGCCGATGGTGCCCTGCGCAATGGCCACAGCCACGTTGCCCTTCACGGTGGCGCGGATCACGGTGGTGAACTTGTTGAGCAGGTAGTGCGTGTGCGGCTTGGCGAGCGGCACGGCATCGCGCATCGTCTTCGACAGCGTCGCGCCGTCGCGCACCAGGAAGTACAGCAGGTACAGCATCACGAAGAAGCTGACGACAAAGTCGAAGGTGTTCTGCCCGATGGTGAGCGCCTGGCTCGCGATGATCTGGCTGGCCTGCCCCGCGATGGCCGACACGCGAGCCTGCCAGGCCGCCATGTCGCCGAGGTTGAAGCGCTCGACCAGGTTCAGCAGCCATTGCGGCGAGGCATCGAGGATCTGCTGGAAGTAGGCCGCGAAGTTGATCTGGCCCGAGCGGATGTTCTGCGTGACCAGCGCGATCTCTTGCACCAGCGACACGCCCACCATCGCCAGCGGCAGGATCACGATGAACAGGCAGATGGCCAGCGTCGACAGCGCAGCGGCATTGGGCTTGCCGCGCATTTTCTTCAGCAGCCACTTGTAGAGCGGCGTGAACAGGATCGCCAGCGCCACCCCCCACAGCACTGCGCCGAAGAACGGCATCAGCACCCAGAGGAAGGCGGCGGTCACGGCGGCGAGAAGGGCGAGGAACACGCCGCGCTGGAGTTGGGGTGAGTTCATAGTTGTCTCGGACTGTAGCCGAGCCGGAACCCACGGCCGTGTCAGCGGGCGCGCCCTTGTGCGGCGCAACAGGACTGGGGAGGAAATCCGCCGGAAGCGATGGCCCGGCGGGCTATGCCTGCTATCGAACAGATAGCTGCCACCGGTATTAATGCACGGCTTCAGCGCTTGGCGCGCGGCAACGCCACAGGCGCCAGCGTGGCGCGCAGCCGGCTCGGCGCGTCCGGCTCGGCGGCGGCATCGACCTCGAGCGAGCGCTCGACATTGCCGATGTGATCGAGCATCAGCCGCCGCGCCCCGGCGGTGTCGCCGGCCTCAAGGGCCGCGACGATGGCGCCGTGTTCCGAGCAAGACTGCCCCGCCTCGTGCTTCGACTGGTAGAGCGTGGCCGCCAGCGTGGTGCGCGCCGTGAGGTCGCGCAGCACGTCGACCAGCAATTGGTGTCCCATCTGCTCGGCCAGGCACACGTGGAAGTCGGCCAGCAGGAAGGCGCGAGTGGCGGCATCGGCGCCTTCGATGGCGCGCTGCTCGTCGGCGATGTGGTCACGCAGCTTGCGGATCACCTTCGACAGCGGCCGCCCCTCGCTCGCTTCGAGGATGCCGGCCTCGACGATGCGCCGTGCGGAGAAAGCATCGCGCGCCTCTTCGGCCGAAGGCTCCACCACGTACCAGCCGCGGCGCGATTGCACTTCGACAAAACCGCGCGCCTGCAGCTGCATCAGCGCCTCGCGCACCATCGTGCGGCTCACCGAGAAGTTCTCGGCCAGCGCCTGCTCGCCGAGCCGCTCGCCCGGCGCGAGCTTCTGCGCGAGGATGGCCTCGACGACGCGTTCGGCAATGACGGTGGGGCTGACGTCGGCGGGCATGTTTCTTTTCTTTTTCTTCTTCAGTGGGCGCTCGAGGCGGTGGAGGTGCCTGCGGTGTTCACCACGGGCTCTGCCAGCGGCTCGTCGTCAGGCGAGTAGCGGCCGTCGAGCACCGCGTGTGCGCGTTCACGGTCGATGTCGCCTTCCCAGGCGGCGATGGCAACGGTCGCCACGCAGTTGCCGATCAGGTTGCCCAGTGCGCGGGCGATGCCCATGAACCAGTCGACCGACAGCACCAGCACCAGCCCGATGGCGGGAATCGCCGGAATGGCGTGCAGCGTGGCGGCCAGCACCACGATGGCCGAGCCCGGCACGCCGTGCGCACCCTTGGACGTGACCAGTGCGATCGCCAGGATCGTCATCAGGTCGGTCATCGAGATCGGCGTGTTGGTGGCCTGCGCGATGAACACGGCCGCCAGCGTGATGTAGATGGAGAAGGCGTCGAGGTTGAACGAGTAGCCCGTGGGAATGACCAGGCCGACCGTCGAATCGCGGATGCCCATGCGGCGCAGCTTGGCCATGATCTGCGGCAGCACGCTGTCCGACGAGGTGGTGGCGAAGACGATGGTGAGCTCTTCGCGCAGGTAGCGCAGCAGCTTGATCAGGCTGAAGCCCGACATGCGCATCACCAGCCCGAGCACCACGAACACGAAGATCAGCACCGCGCCGTAGAAGAGCGCAACCAGCATGCCCAGCTGCTTGAGCGAGCCGATGCCGTACTGCCCGACCGTGAATGCAATGGCACCCAGCACGCCCAGCGGCGCCAGCTTGATGATGATTCCCATGATCTTGAACAGCACCAGCGAGAGTGCATCGACCACCACGGCCACCGGCTTGCCACGCTCGCCCAGCAGCGTGAGCGCGCAGCCGAAGAGCACCGCGAACAGCAGCACCTGCAGCACGTCGCCAGTGGCGAAGGCGTTGACCACCGTGGTCGGAATGAGCTTCATCAAAAACTCGACCGTGCCGCCGCTCGTGAGCTTGTCGGCGTTCGAGGCATAGGCGCTCATCGCGGCCGGGTCGAGCTTCGACGGGTCGACGTTCATGCCCGCGCCGGGCTGGAACACGAAGGCCAGCACCAGGCCCATCGCCAGCGCGATGGTGGTCAGCACCTCGAAGTAGATGAGCGACTTCACGCCCACCCGGCCCACGCGCTTCAGGTCTCCCGCGCCGGCAATGCCATGCACCACCACGCAGAACACCAGCACCGGGATGATCATCTTGATCAGCTTGATGAACCCGTCACCCAGCGGCTTGAGCTTGACGGCGTACTCGGGCGCGAAGAGCCCCGCGAGCACGCCGAGCACCAGCGCGATGACCACCTGACCGAAAAGCGATTTGGCGAAGCGAGGCATGGAGTCTCCTGTCTGTCTTGTCTAGGTTTTGCATGCAAGCAGCGCCTTGTCTTGCATACAAGAAATGTAGGCAAGAAGACTTTGGGAAGGTCAGAGGGTATTCCCGGGCCCGCCATTTGTTGATTGGAGTGAACTACTGCGGCTCGTCGTCCATACGCGGTTGTGACTCTCTCGTCAGCGTCTTGGCCAGCAACCGCAAGGTACTCGCGGAGGCTGCAGTGGCCTCGGAAAGAACGGCACCGCGCCGGTAGGCCAGCCCCAGGTCCATCGAGGGCACCGCGCTCGACACCACCGTCCTGCGAATTCGCCCGCCGTCGTGAGACCAGGGGCGAAACACCAGATCCGACAAGATGGTCACACCCACGTTCTGCGCAACGAGGCTGCGCACGGCCTCGATCGATTTGGTGCGGAACACGACCTTGGGCTTGAGCTTCATCGCGCCCCAGTAGCGGCCAACGGTGTCCACGTGCTCGTCCATGTCCAGCAGCACGAAGGGCAACTGCGCGATCTCACGCAGCGACACCGACTTGTGCGCCACCAGCGGATGGTCGAACGACGTCCACAGGCGGCGCTGCGACTTCAGCAGGTTCTCGCGCCGGATGTCCGGCGCGCGAGAGAGGTTCGACACCAGTACCACGGCCAGGTCGAACTCGCCGCTGCGCAGGCCATCCTCGATCTCGAGCCGGTTGCGCTCCACGGGCTCGAACTCGACCAGCGGCAGTTGCCTGCGCATCGCGCCGATGATCTTCGGCAGCATGTATTCGGACACGGTGTCGGTGATGGCGATCTGCACCCGCCCCTCGACCGAGGACACCGAGTTGCGGGTTTCCTCCACCGCTGCCTCGAGCGTGTGCAGCATGTGCTCCGCGTGCCGAAGAAAGCCCTCGCCCTGCACCGTGAGCCGCAGCCCGTCGGAGTGCCGCGTAAAGAGCTGCACCTTCAGCGTGGACTCCAGGTTCTTGAGCGAAGTGGTCAGCGACGGCTGACTCACATAGCAGCGCTGGGCCGCGCGGGACACCTGCCCCGTGTGCGCGGCAGCCACGAAGTGTTGCAGCTGCTTGATCGTTATCGACATAGATGCGCCCTATATCGCTCTATTGAAAATAGAGATTATGAATTGTCGATGGTAGTTCCTAACATCCGCGCAGCACGCCATGTCAGGCGTGTGACGAGGACGCCCACAGTTCCAGCAGCAGTAGCAGGAGAAACCCATGCCATCGACATCACAGACTTCCGCCGGCCCCGGCATCCACCCTCCTGTACCCCAAGATGCCCAGGCCGATGCCGGGCTGCTGAGCCGCCTGGGCCTGCGCTTCACGGCCTGGGCCGAGCGCTGGTTTCCCGACGCCTTCGTGTTCGCGGCCATCGCCGTGGTGGTGGTCGCGGGCGCCGCGCTGCTCAACGGATCGAGCCCGCAGGCGGTGGCCAAGTCCTTCGGCGACGGCTTCTGGAGCCTGATTGTTTTCACGATGCAGATGGCGCTGGTGGCCGTTGGCGGCTACGTGGTGGCGACCTCGCCGCCGGCCGCGCGGCTCATCCGCAAGCTGGCCGCACTGCCCGTGTCGGGGCGGCAGGCCATCGCGTACGTGGCAGCGATCAGCATGATCCTGTCGCTCTTCAACTGGGGCATTTCGCTGATCTTCAGCGCGCTCTACGTACGCGCGCTGGCCGGCCGCCTCGACCTGCGCATGGACTACCGTGCCGGCGGCGCGGCCGCCTACCTCGGCATGGGCGCGACCTGGGCGTTGGGGCTCAGCTCGTCGGCGGCGCAGTTGCAGGCCAACGCCAGCAGTCTGCCCAAGAGCATTCTTGACATCACCGGCGTGATCCCGTTCAGCCAGACCATCTTCCTGTGGCAGTCGGTCGTCGTGGCGCTGGTGTTGATCGTAGTGTCGGTGGCCATCGCGCTGTGGTCGGCGCCCGACGCGAAGCACGCGGTCACGGCGCAGGATCTGGGCGTGGACCTCACGGAAGCCAAGCCGGCCTCCCCCGATTCCGCCGGGCGCCGCCCCGGCGAGTGGTTCGAACGCAGCCCGCTGCTCACGCTGCTCCTGTGCGCGCTGGGCTTCGGCTGGTTGGCGCAGGAGTTCATGGCCAAGAGCCCGTTGATCGCGATCTCGGGCCTCAACACCTACAACCTGCTGTTCCTCATGATCGGGCTGCTGCTGCACTGGCGCCCGCGCAGCTTTCTCGACGCGGTGTCGCGTTCGGTGCCGTCGACGGCGGGCGTGATCATCCAGTTCCCGCTGTACGGTGCCATCGCGGCCATGCTGACCGCCGCCAAGGGCGACGGAGGCATCACGCTGTCGGACCGCATCGCGCACCTGTTCGTGAGCATCTCCAACGTCGACAGTTTCGCCGTGGTGATGGGGGCGTATTCCGCCGTGCTGGGCTTCTTCATTCCCTCGGGGGGCGGCAAGTGGATCATCGAGGCGCCCTACGTCATGCAGGCGGCCAACGACCTGAAGGTACACCTGGGCTGGGCCGTGCAGGTCTACAACGCGGCCGAGGCGCTGCCCAACCTGATCAACCCGTTCTGGATGCTGCCGCTGCTGGGCGTGCTGTCGCTGAAGGCGCGTGACATCGTGGGCTTTACCTTCCTGCAACTGCTGGTGCATGCGCCGCTGGTGCTCTTCATGCTGTGGGTCTTCGGCCGCACGCTGAGCTATGTTGCGCCGGTGATTCCTTGAATGCCTTGAGTCACGCAGGTTCCGGATGCAAGTGACGACGACGGCGGCAACGCAAACCAAGCAGGGCTACTGCACGCTCTGCCGTTCGCGCTGCGGCACGCTCAACGAGGTGCGCGACGACATGCTGGTGTCGGTACGGCCCGATGCCTCGCACCCCACCGGCCAGGCGATGTGCATGAAGGGCAAGGCCGCGCCCGAGCTTGTGCACAGCCCGCACCGCCTGCGCTACCCGATGCGCCGCACCAGGCCCAAGACCGAAGCGGATCCGGGCTGGGTGCGCATCGGCTGGGACGAGGCGCTGGCCGAGACCGCGCAGCGGCTGGGCGCCATCAAGGCCGAGAGCGGCGCCGAGTCGGTGGTGTTCGCCGTGACCACGCCCAGCGGCACACCACTGACGGACAGCATCGATTGGATCGAGCGCTTCGTGCGCCTCTTCGGCAGCCCCAACATCTGCTACGCGACCGAGGTCTGCAACTGGCACAAGGACTTCGCGCACGCCTTCACCTTCGGCTGCGGCATGCCCGCGGCCGACTACGCGCAGGCCGAACTGATCGTGCTGTGGGGCCACAACCCCGCGAACACCTGGCTGGCACAGGCCAATGCCATTGGCCGGGGTCGTGCGAAGGGGGCGAAGATGGTGGTGATCGATCCGCGCCCCACCGCGCTCGCGCGGCAGGCCGACACCTGGCTGCCCGTGCGACCCGGCACAGATGCGGCACTGGCGCTGGGGCTGATCCACCTGCTGATCGCCGACGCGCGCTTCGACGAAGACTTCGTGCGCGCTTGGACCAATGCCCCGTTGCTGGTGCGCGGCGACAACGGACACTTCCTGCGTGAGCAGGACCTGTGGCCCGATGCCGACGGCAACCGCTTCGTGGCGTGGAACGAGGCGCTCGCTTGTGCGGTGCCTTATGACACCGCGCAGGCGGCGCAAGCCCAGGACGCAGCCCACTTCCGCCTGCGCGGCGCGGTCGAGATCGATGTGGGCGCACATCGCCTGTCGTGCGCTCCGGCTTTCGAGCTGCTGGCCCAGGGCTGCGCCGCCTATACGCCGCCGGATGTCGAACGCATCACCGGCGTTGCTGAAGCCTCGTTGCGCGCGGTCGCCGATCTCTTTGGCACTTGCCGCCGCGTGGCCTACCACGCCTGGACTGGCATCGGCCAGCACACCAACGCCACACAGGCCGAACGCGCGGTCGCCACGCTGTATGCGCTGTGCGGCAGCTTCGACCGCATCGGCGCGAACCGCGTTCGCGTCGGTCCGAGCGTCAACGCCGTCAACTCGCTCTCACTGCTGCCCGACGCGCAGCGCGCCAAGGCGCTCGGTCTTGCGGAGCGCCCGATCGGCCCCCCCGCGCACGGTTGGGTGACGGCGCGCGACACCTACCGCGCGATTCTCGAAGGCGAGCCTTACAAGGTGCGCGCGATGATGGCCTTCGGCACCAACCTGCCCGTGTCGCAGGCCGACACCGCGCTCGCGCACCAGGCGCTGTCGCAGCTCGAATTCCACGTGCACTGCGACTTGTTTGAAACACCCGCCGCCCGTTACGCCGACATCCTGCTGCCGGTCAACACGCCATGGGAACGCGAAGGCCTGCGCATCGGCTTCGAGATCGACGACCGCGCGGCCGGTTGGGTGCAGTTGCGCCAGCGCATGGTTGCGCCGCGCGGCGAATCGCGCTCAGACAACGATGTGATCTTCGAACTGGCCACCCGCCTTGGCATGGGTGACGGCTTCTTCGGCGGCCGCCTCGACGCTGGCTGGAACCACATGCTCGAGCCGCTCGGCCTCACGGTCGACCAGTTGCGCGCCCGGCCCGAAGGCATTGCCTGCGCCATCGACGCAAGCGAGCAGAAATACGCCCGCGCCACGCCCACCGGCGTGCGCGGCTTCGACACCCCGACGCGCCGCGTCGAGCTCTATTCCGAAACCCTGCTGCGCCACGGCCAGCCGCCGGTCGCCACCTTCGTCGAACCGGCCGACACGCCGCGCGACGCGAAGGCCACGCGCCAGGGCCGCTTCCCCTATGTGCTGAGTTCGGCCAAGAACGGCTTCTATTGCCATAGCCAACACCGCAGCCTGCCTTCGCTGCGCAAGCGCGCGCCCGATCCGGTGGCCGAGCTGAGCCCCGCACTGGCGGCCGCCAAGGGCATCGCGGACGGTGACTGGATGCGCATCCGCACGCGCGTGGGCGAAGCCCGCTTCGTCGCACGCGTCACGCCTCAACTGGCGGACGACGTCATCGTTGCCGAGTTCGGCTGGTGGCAGGGCTGCCCCGAGCTCGACCGCGACGGCCTGCCGATCGAAGGAGCACTGGGCAGCAACTTCAACGCGCTGATATCCGCCGACAGCTGCGACCCGGTGAGCGGCTCGGTGCCGCACCGCTCCTTTCTCTGCGACATCGAACGCGACCCGGCTACCGGGACGCGGCAGCGCAAGTGGTCCGGCTACCGTCCCTTCCGCGTCAGCGAGCTGCGGCCCGAGGCCGATGGCGTGCTGGGTATCCACTTCGAGCCGGTCGACGACGGCAAGCTGCCCGACTACCGTCCCGGGCAGCACGTCGAGATGCAGTTGCATCTCGACGATGGCACGCAAGTCACGCGCGCCTACTCGCTCACAGGCGCGGCCGAGGTGCCGGGCCGGCGCAGCTACAGCGTGGCCGTGCGCCACCAGCGCGGCCGCTCGGCCGACGGCACGCCGCACGAGGGGCGCGTGTCGAGCCATCTGCACTGCGCGCTGAAGGTCGGCGACACCCTCACGCTACGTGCGCCGTCAGGCGGCTTCGTGCTGCCGCGCCACTCGCCGCAACCGCTGGTCTTCTTCGCGGGCGGCATCGGCATCACGCCCTTCATCAGCCTTCTCGAATCGCTTCCCGACGGCACGCAAGGGCCGGCCATCTGGCTCTACTACGCGAACCAGAACAGTACGACACACGCCTTTCGCGAGCGTATCGCGCAGCACCGCGCGCGTTTGCCGCAGTTGCGGGTCGTTGACCACTACAACGCACCACGGCCCCAGGAGCGCCTGGGCATCGACTACCACTCGAACCGCTACATCGACGCAAGCGTGGTGGACGATGCGCTGATCGCGCAGCGCGCCCGTTTCTACATGTGCGGACCACCCGCCATGATGGACGCCGTGACCGACGGGTTGATGGCGCGGGGCGTTCCGCGCTTCGACATCTTCAGCGAGGTATTCCGCTCGCCCAGCACGCCGCCCACCGACGGCGACCAGCACTTCACCGTCAACTTCGCGCGCTCGGGCCATGCCCCCGCGACGTGGACGCCCAGACAGGGCACGCTGCTGACTTTTGGCGAATCGCTCGGCCTGCAGATGGCCAGCGGCTGCCGCGTAGGCCAATGCGAGAGCTGCGCCGTGCGCCTGCTGGCCGGCAAGGTCCGTCATCTGCACGGCAGTGAGCCGGAAGACCCGTCCGTGTGCCTCGCCTGCCAAGCCGTCCCTCTCGAAGACGTGGTGCTCGAGGCATGACTGCGGGCACTTCCATCCACTTGATTCCATCCGCAACCCTATGAAAATCATCGATACGGAAAGCACCCGCCGTGCGCTGCCCTTCGAACGCTTGATCCCGGCGCTTCGGGAGATGTTCGTCGCTGGCTGCGAGGTGCCGTTACGGCACACGCATTCGCTCCAGGCCGGGGCGGACGACCCGCCCCGCACCGTGCTGGTCATGCCGGCGTGGCAACGCGACCGCTACCTGGGCATCAAGACCGTGACCATCTTCCCGGACAACGCGCAGCGCGGCCTGCCCGGACTGTTCTCGACCTATGTGCTGTACGACGCAAGCACCGGCGAGCCGCTGGCGCAGATCGACGGCAACGAGATCACTTCGCGGCGCACCGCTGCCGCATCGGCCCTGGCCGCGTCCTATCTCGCGCCTGCGGGTTCGCGCAGTCTGCTGGTCGTGGGCTGCGGGCGTGTCGGCAGTCTTGTTCCCGAGGCCTACCGTGCCGTGCTTCCCATCGAACGAGTCGTGGTGTGGGACCGCGACGAATCCGCAGCGAAGGCACTCGCTGCGCGGCTGTGCGCGCAGAACATCGAGGCGGCCGTCGCGCCGGACCTCGCCAAGGCGGTGAACGATGTCGACGTCGTGAGCTGTGCCACGCTCGCCACGCAGCCACTGGTGCAGGGCGCGTGGCTGCGGCCGCGCAGCCACCTCGACCTGATCGGCAGCTTCACGCCGCAGATGCGCGAAGCCGACGATGCCTGCTTTGCTGGCGCACGCCTGTTTGTCGATACGCAAGAAGCGTTGGACAAGAGCGGCGAACTGCTCGGGCCCATGTCGCGCGGCGTGTTCGCCGCCGCAGATGTAGCGGGAGAGTTGGCCGATCTGGCCGCGGGCAGGATTCAGGGACGAGCCGAAAGTGACGGGCGGACCGTCTTCAAGGCCGTGGGTACCGCGCTGGAGGACTTGGCCGCTGCAGTGCTGGTCTATGAGGCTTCCGATCCGCACTGAGCACTTACCTTCGCAGGCCGTCGCTACATGATCTCAAAGAATCGCTTTTCTCGACCTCTCGCGTCCCAAACTTCACAGAAGTCGATTTGCCCCGCCGTTTCCAGACATGTCAGATGGCGTCTTGCGTATCAAAGTGCGCGCCGTTCATGCGGGCTACCTGATGCGCCTATGGTCCGTGGATCGGCTAGTCCAGAACATTGATACTTGCACAGCTGTCACTTGGAGTTTGGTCTAGAGGGGGCAGTCCACGACTTTGTTTTTTGCCTGCCTTTTTGCAGTACTAGCTGATCAACGGCCTACATGTCTTCTGGTCCATCGGTTTGTTCCCCTTGGGCAGCTGCCCAAGGGGGAACAAAGCGGTGGGATGCAAGCGGGGCACATGTCGCACCGAAGCGCCACGCTGGCTGAGAGAGGTCCTCGTCGGGTCTATGCGGAAGGAGGCGGGGGCGCGGTGGTAACCGTCGCCTGAGCCTGTTCCGCCTCGCAGCGTTTCTTGAACTCGGCGTGGAGCTCCAGGAAGTGTTCCAGGACGTGCTTGTCGAGATCGTGGCGAGCCTTGATCCATGCCTCGACCGCCGGGTTCTTCTTCGCATCGATGAAGTACGCCCACCAGTAGTTGTAGACCAGCTCTTTGTCGAAGGCTTTCTTCTTGACCAGGAGAGCCACGGTATCGAGCATGCCCAGCATGCTCTTTGCCGCATCGTCAAAGTCCTGGCCTTCTGCAACAGCCTTTTGCACGAGCTTCCAGTCGGCCATCAGCCCGGCGGTCCGCTTCTCGAGAAATCCGACGGTTTCCCGGTAGCGGGCGGACTTCGTGTCCGCGTAGAGCTTCCAGATGAATGTGCATATGCCTGCGACCAGCGCCAGCAGCGAAAGCCAGTCGCGAAACGCAACGCCATTCTGCTGCGTCATCTGCTGGGCACACGCCGAGAGAATTTCGTTCATGCCTTGTGCTCCTTCGTCGTGAAAGCAGGCCATGGAGGCCGTCCCGAGTCTGTGCTTTCTCGACGGATGCAGCATCCCTCGAATGCGGGAGGCGCCTGCTCGGCACGTTGCGGCGGCATGGCCGCCGTGCCGCGCCGTGCCGAAGACGCGGCCCCGGACGGGCAGGTCCGGTCCGGGGGCTTGCGAGGAAATCAGAGGGTATTTCCGGGCCCTCTGTCGCCCGGTTTGCAGGGGTGCTCTGTCGGGGCGCGTGCTTACTTGTCGTGATGCAGGTACGTCGCCTGCTTCGGCAGCAGCAGGCTGACGAGGAAGGCCACCCCCATCATTCCCGTCACGTACCAGTAGAAGTACGACTCGTGCCCGATCGACTTCAGCCCCAGCGCCACGTATTCCGCGCTGCCGCCGAAGATGGCATTGCCCACCGCGTACGACAGGCCTACGCCCAGTGCACGAATCTCGGGCGGGAACATCTCGGCCTTCACGATGCCGCTGATCGAGGTGTAGAAGCTCACCACCGCCAGCGCGAGCGTGATCAGCATGCCGGCCACCAGAGGGCTGCTCACGCTTTGCAGGTTGCTCAGCACCGGCACCGTCATCAGCGCGCCCAGTGCGCCGAACAGCAGCATGTTGGTGCGGCGGCCGATGCGGTCCGACAGCGCGCCGAACAGCGGCTGCATGCACATGTAGATGAACAGGCATGCCGTCATCACGTTGCTTGCGGTCTTGATCGACATGCCGGCCGAGTTCACCAGGTACTTCTGCATGTAGGTGGTGAATGTGTAGAAGATCAGCGAGCCGCCGGCCGTGTAGCCCAGCACCACGAAGAAGGCGCGCTTGTGGTTCGTGAACAGTTCGCGCATCGAGCCGGCGCCCTTGGCGGCGCGGGTCTTGGTGCTGGCGGTTTCGGTCAGCGTGCGGCGCAGCATGAGTGCGACCACCGCGGCGATGGCGCCGATGACGAACGGAATGCGCCAGCCCCAGCTCTTGAGCTCGGCCTCGTCGAGCACCTGCTGCAGCACCACCACGACAACCACCGCCAGCAATTGGCCGCCGATCAGCGTGACGTACTGGAACGACGAGAAGAAGCCGCGCTGTCCGCGCATCGCCACTTCGCTCATGTAGGTGGCGGTGGTGCCGTATTCGCCACCGACCGACAGGCCCTGCAGCAGCCGTGCGGCCAGCAGCAGCGCGGGCGCAGCGGCGCCGATCTGTGCATAGGTCGGCAGGCAGGCGATGACCAGCGAGCCCACGCACATCATGACGACCGAAGTCACCATCGAAGTCTTGCGACCCTTGCGGTCGGCCAGGCGGCCGAACAGCCAGCCGCCGATAGGGCGCATGAGAAAACCGGCAGCGAACACGCCAGCGGTGTTCAGCAGCTGCACGGTGGGGTCGGACTTGGGGAAGAACGCCGGCGCGAAGTAGATGGCGCAGAAGGCGTAGACGTAGAAGTCGAACCACTCCACCAGGTTGCCGGACGAGGCGGCAAAGATGGCGAAGATGCGCTTGCGCTTTTCTTCGAAGGTGTACGGGGTGTTGTTGGCGGTGGTCGCGTCGGGGCTGGAGGCGCCGGCGGTCGCACTGCTTGCGATGGCGGTCATGAAAAGGGGTCCTTGCTTGTCTCTTGCTGCGGCCCGCCGCAAAGCCGCGCGAAGCCGTTCCGCCGAGTCTGTCCGGCCGCCGCCGGGTTGTCGTCCGTAGCCTGCCGCCGGGCGGCTACGTATCGGTACGCAAGGGTAAATACCTAGAATGGGGTGCCGCAAGCAAGCGGGCTCGCAATGGGGGTCGATGATGGAAGAGCAGAACATCCGGACGGCTATCGACAGACATTGGGCTGCGTCCGCCGCAGGCGACCAGGTCGTCGAGCATGAGATCTATCACGACGATGCCGTGTGCACCTACCCGCAGTCAGGCGAGGTCATCCACGGCCGGCACAACCTGCAGGCACTTCGCAGCCATCACCCCGGCAAGCCATCTGGGTTTGTGGTCCGGCGGATCGTGGGGGAGGGCAGTCTCTGGATCACCGAGTATGCGATCGACTACGGGGGCAAGAGCGCCTTCACCGTGAGCATCATGGAGTTCCGGGGTGGAAAGGTGTCGCGCGAGACTCAATACTTTGCCGATCCCTTCGACGCCCCCGCTTGGCGCGCCCAGTGGGTCGAACGGGCAGCGTGATTGCGCACAAGCTGATGTTCAAATTCAGGAGACACCGCGCCCCGCCAGAAGGAGTTCTCGCCGCCATGACATGGTCACTGTTCTACCGCTTCGACAACGAGGTGCCCACCGACTTCCACGAATTGCGCCAGTTCGGCAGCTCACTGTGGGCCGCGAGTGGCAAGGTGAAAACCATGGGGCGCTCCAGCGTCGCCGAGTTTGCCAGTCCGCAGGCCGCGAAGGACGCCCTCGTGCAGCGCAGCAGCGAGATCGAGGCCCAGGGCTACAAGCGGGTGCGCCAGGGCACACACGACCCGGCTCGCATCGACTTCCCCCTGCTCACCGCCGAGATTCGCGATGGTGCTCGCCGCGCCTTCCAGGCCATTCGCGCAGCCCACCCCGACGAAACCATCCGCCTCTTCGCGCTCGGCAGTGACGACAGCGCGATGACCATCGTCCACGCCGCCGGCGTTCTTGCGCTGGGCGAGCCCGGCGACATGGACGACGAAAGCGAGATCTGGTGCTCCGCCGAGTGGCCCCATTCGGAGGGCGACGAGTTCCTCGACATCGCCTACCGCATGATTCTGCCCTGCCACCGCAATGACTTGCCCTGCAGTGTTGAGTTCGACGTCTTGCACGCGGGCCTCTTCGAAGCCTGCGTCGCTGCGATGGAACAACTTGATCGCGAAGGGTTCTTTGGTACTGGCGCGGTGCGTGAAGAGGTTGTACTGCTGTGCCAGAGCGAAGGCGCCGAGGACATGGAAGGGTCGATTGCCCGGCTCAATACTCCGCGTGTGGTGGGGCGACTTGAACGCTGGATCAAGCTCTGCGAGTGAGTTCCGATGGGGATGGTCTTGGCGGGTTAACGGTCAGCGGAAACGCCGAAATCCGCAAATCGGTCATCTTTCAGCGTGTGCAAGAAACTGGACTGGCTGTTCTAGGCAAGGGAGGAGCCAAGGGTCGGCGAGGAAAGCCTCGACAGGACTGCAGTGCGGCAGACATCCAGAATTTCATCGGCGAGTGGTGAGTCGTCAGGACACGCCCGTGACAGCACTATTGCGCCGATTACCTGTGCAATGACGTCGATCCGCTTGGCACGCGCGTCGCCGCACTGATCGCCTTCCTCGGTCGCGCCGCACTGGTTTGCCAGGTTCGCCAGCAAGCTTTCAACGCCGGCCGCAAAAGCCGTCTTGATCGACTCCGTCTGACGCGCGGCATCTCCGCATAGTGCGGCCATCGTGCAACCGTCACCAGGAGCATCGCGGTGCTCACGGGACAAGTAGTGCTTGACGAACTCCATCGCATCGACGCCTTCGGCCTTGGCCGCCGTCTGCGCAAAACCGCATGTTGCCGCTTCTGCCATCAGGTCGGCCTTGGACCCGAAGTGCTTGTAGAAGCCACCATGGGTGAATCCTGCGCCCGCCATCAAGTCCGCAATCCCCACCCCGTCATAGCCTCGCTCGCGAAACAGCGTGGAGGCCGTCTCGACGATGTGTGCCCGGTTCGCCTGGGCCTGCGCTTTGGTGACCTTCATGTCCAGGATCTCTCTAGATGTGCCATCAGTGAAGTCATGAATATACATTGATGTTAATCATCATCAAACCCCTTGACAACAAAGATGACAATCGACATCATTAAGCCAACTCACCTCGGAAGGCTTCTGGAAATGAGCGATACCCACCTGACCGCCCCCCCTCTTCGAGGTGGATGGCGACAAATTCGCCTATCGCCGCTGGGGCAACACGCGATCCAGTTCCTGAAGGAGTGATGCCGCCCGCATCCCCTTTTTCTGCCTGACCAACGACCTTTTCGATCAAGAGAAAACACATGACATCCCATTCCACTGTTCTCATCACGGGCGCCTCGACCGGCATTGGCGCCATCTATGCCGACCGCTTCGCACGCCGCGGCCACGACCTTGTGCTGGTGGCACGCGACAAGGCGCGCCTGGAAACGCTCGCTGCGCGCCTGCGCGAGGAAACCGGCGCTGCCGTCGATATCCTTCCGGCCGACCTGACCCAGCCCGGCGATCTGGCCGCAGTCGAGACACGCCTGCGCGAGGACACCAGGATCGAAACCCTGATCAACAACGCCGGGGCTGCACTATCCGGTCACTTCATCGACCAATCGACAGACGATGTCGCCCGACTGGTCAGTCTCAACACCACCGCACTCGTCAGGCTGGCGAGCGCCGTCGCCCCGCGCCTGGCGCAGGCTGGCAAAGGCGCGATCGTCAACATCGGCTCGGTGGTCGGCCTGGCGCCCGAGTTCGGCATGTCGGTCTACGGCGCGACCAAGGCCTTCGTGCTGTTCCTGTCCCAGGGGCTGAGCCTGGAGCTCACGCCCAAGGGTGTCTACGTGCAGGCGGTGTTGCCAGCCGGAACCCGTACCGAGATATGGGAGCGCGCGGGCATCGACAGCAGCGCGATGCCTGATCTGATGGGCGTGGAAGAGCTGGTAGATGCCGCACTGGTCGGATTCGACCGCCGCGAACTCGTGACCATCCCGCCGCTGCATGATGGCGCGCGCTGGGAGGTGCTGAACGCGGCACGGCAGACCTTGATCGGGGACATCCGGCAGGCGCATGTGGCAGAGCGCTATCGAGCCGCCGCCTGAAACCGCAAAAAGCCCCAGAGCGGAAGGGACGGCACATGACATTCAAGGCACTGCTCGCCAGCAAGACCGGCGACACCATTTCAAGCAGCCTGGTCGACTTCAAGGACGAAGATCTGATGCCGGGCGACGTCACCGTCGCGATCGAGTACTCGACGGTGAACTACAAAGACGCGATGGCACTCAGTGGCCGGTCACCGGTCATTCGCCAGTTTCCGCTGATTCCGGGCATCGACTTTGCTGGTGTCGTCGAGTCGTCGACCTACCCCGGCCTCGTCGCCGGCGACCGTGTGCTGGCGACCGGCTGGGGACTGAGCCAGACGCACCACGGCGGCTTCGCGCAGAAGGCGCGGGTGAGCGGTGATTGGCTGGTCAAGATCCCGGAGGTCTTTTCGACCCGGGATGCCATGGCCATCGGCACCGCCGGGTTCACCGCCATGTTGGCCGTGCTCGCACTGGAGCATGGGGGCCTGGCGCCCGAGCGTGGAGACATCCTGGTGACCGGCGCCAATGGCGGCTCCGGCTCTGTGGCCATCGCATTGCTGTCGGGCCTGGGCTACCGCGTGATCGCATCGACCGGCCGACTCGACGAAGCCGCCTACCTGCGTGCGCTGGGCGCGGCGGACGTCATCGACCGCCACACCCTGTCCGAAGCGGGCGCACCGATCGCCAAGGAGCGGTGGGCCGGCGCCATCGATTCGGTCGGCAGCCATACGTTGGCGAACGTCCTGGCGCAGACCCGGTATCGCGGCGTGGTCGCGGCCTTCGGCCTCGCACAGGGCGCGGATCTGCTGGCATCCGTGCTGCCGTTCATCCTGCGCAACATCACCCTCGCAGGTATCGACTCGGTCAATGCGCCGCAGCCTGTGCGGCTGCAGGCGTGGTCGCGTCTGGCCAGCGACCTGGATCTAGAAAAGCTTGCACGGACCACCAAGGTGATTGGCCTCGCGGAGGTGCCTGATGTCGCCAGTCAAGTCCTCGCAGGGAAGGTCCAGGGGCGCACCATCGTCGATGTGAACGCCTGACCGCCAACACGATGACGATGACGTTGACCCCTACCGACCGGCACCCAGGATCGAGCGTGCCCTACATCGACACCACCACCCGATCGATCGATGTCGGCGGGACTGCATTCGCGTACCGCGACCTGGGGCCGCGCACTGGCGTGCCGCTGGTCCTGCTCAACCATTGGGGCGCAGTCCTCGACAATTTCGACCCGCGTATCGTCGATGGGCTTTCCCGCAGGCATCGCATCATCGCCATCGACTACCGGGGAATTGGCGCTTCGGGCGGAACGGCACCTGTGACCATCGACGCGATGGCACGGGATGCGATCGCACTGATCCACGCGCTGGGTTTCGAGAAGGTCGATCTGCTTGGCTTCTCCCTCGGAGGATTCGTGGCGCAGGACATTGTGCTGAAAGCCCCCGGCCTGGTGCGCCGGCTCATCCTGACCGGTACGGGGCCGGCGGGCGGCAAAGGCATCGACCAGGTAGGGGCGGTCTCCTGGCCGCTGATGGTCAAGGGCTTGTTGACGCTGCGCGATCCGAAGACTTACCTGTTCTTCACCTCCACGGCCAATGGTCGTCAAGCCGCCAAAGCCTTCCTGGAGCGACTGAGGGAACGCAAGACGGATCGGGACAACGGGCCGACGCCCAATGCCTTCCTGCGACAGCTGAAGGCAATCAAGGCCTGGGGCCGGCAGGTGCCGCAGGATCTGGGCGGCATCCGCATCCCTGTGCTGATCGCCAATGGCGACAACGACATCATGGTGCCCACCGTGAACAGCCATGACATGGCGCGTCGCATTCCTGGCTCACAACTGGTCATCTACAAGGACGCCGGACATGGCGGGATCTTCCAGTACCACGGCGAGTTCGTGCCCAAGGCGCTGGCCTTCCTCAATGACTGAAAAAAGTACCCCATGAAAGCTTTCATCATCGATCGCTACGGAAAGAAAGAAGTTGGCCGCATCGGCGAAATGCCCGACCCCGAGGTCCGGGACGATGACGTCCTGATCCGGATCCATGCGGCGAGCATCAATCCCCTGGACACGAAGACCAGGAGCGGTGAATTCAAGCTGATTCTTCCCTACCGCCTCCCCCTGATCCTGGGCAACGACATGGCCGGAACGGTCGTGCGGGTCGGCGCTCGCGTTCGCAACTTCAAGCCCGGTGATGAGGTCTATGCACGCCCTGACGACGATCGCATCGGCACCTTCGCCGAGTTCATTGCCGTCAAGGAGTCGTCGCTGGCGCTGAAGCCCGCGAATCTCGGCATGGTCGAGGCCGCCTCCGTTCCTCTGGCGGCCCTGACGGCCTGGCAGGTGCTGGTCGAAACTGCCAAGCTGAAGAAGGGGCAGAAGGTGCTGATCCATGCCGGCTCCGGCGGCGTCGGCACCATCGCCATCCAGCTTGCCAAGCACCTCGGCGCGTTCGTGGCCACGACCACCAGTACGGCCAACATCGGCTGGGTGAAGGCCTTGGGCGCGGACGTCGTCATCGACTACAAGCAGCAGGACTTCGCCACGGTGCTTCGCGGCTACGACGTGGTGCTGAACAGCCTCGGCACCAACGAGCTGAACAAATCCCTCCAGGTTCTCAAGCCGGGCGGGCATCTCATCTCCATCTCCGGGCCACCCACCCCGACGTTCGCCGTCGCGCGAGGACTGGCCTGGCCGCTCCAGCAGGTGCTGCGCCTGCTGAGTTTCGGCATCAGGAAGAAGGCAAAAAAGATCGGGGGTGAATACACCTTCGTCTTCATGCGGGCCGATGGGGCGCAGTTGCGCGAGATCACCGCCCTCGTCGAATCTGGTGCGATCCGTCCGGTCGTCGACAAAGTATTCCCGTTTCAGGACACCCACAAAGCTCTGGCCTACGTAGACAGTGGGCGCGCCAAGGGCAAGGTCGTGGTGCAGATGATTTAGCTGCCGCGCGATGTTGCGCGGAAAGCGCACGGTTGTGCCCGGGCTGTTCAACAAGCTGTCGTGTTTCGGCGTGCGTTTCTTGATACGGCGGTTCGCATCGCGGGTGGCGACTCAAGTGCTTGGCAAGCCGCGGTTCGAGCTGCCGACACGCTCCAAGCAGACAAGCCGCGTGGTCCAAGTTGCGAGTACGAGCAGCTCGCCTTTAGCTTCGGTGGGAATGCCGTCCAAACCGCTGGCGTATTGAGTACCCCGACGGCAACGAGAGAGATGCCGGTCTGCGGGCCGATTGCTTAATACGCCCTGCAACGAGATGTCCCGAAGGCATATGCCCTTTCGCCTATGCCTTTCTCTATTTGCGCGGCAATTGAACCTCTGCGTCACGAGCGTCAGCGCCGAACCGAACCGGTAGTGAGCAACGAGAGAGCGGCTTGATCGCTCATCAGTTCGATCAGGACTGTGTGGCTCTCCGGTGGAGACATGCGTGATTTCAATGCCGCCCTGCTGCTTAAGGCGTTCCATCCAAAGATGCAGGATGGTGTCGATATGGGGAAACGTCGCGCGATGTTGTGAAGCCCGAACCTCCTACCGATGGCAGATGTTGCTCATGGCAGAGCTGCGGATCTCATGACTTTGGTCATTTCAGGTTCGCAGCCATCCGCACTAAGATGCCCGGACCATGGCTACTGCCACCCCCCTGCCGCTGCATGCCGCGCCGTTGCGTAGCGAGGCCAGCGTTGCCATACCGGCGCGGGGCATCCTGGTGGTCGACGACCACGAGTTGGTGCGCCTGGGCCTGAGGGCGCTGCTGCTTGCGGAGACCGGCAGCGTGCCGGTGTACGAGGCACGCTCCCTGGCCGACGCATTGCGCCTGTACGAGTTCCATCTCACGTCGCATCTTCTGGTGCTGCTCGATCTCGATCTACCCGACTCCCAGGGGCTGGATACCCTGGTGCGTTTCAGGCGCGCCTTTCCTGCATCGCGCGTGGTCGTGCTATCGGGCAAGGACAGCCATGCGTTGATGCAAGGGGTGATGGCGCTCGGGGCGCAGGCCTTCCTGCCCAAGACAGGTCACCTGGGCGAGGTGTTGCGCTACGTGAGGGACAACGATCTGGTCGCTCTGCCAGCCTCGCCGTCCACGGTCCCTGTCGCTGTCCGCACGACGCCGACGACGGCGACGACTGAGTTGCAGCCGCAGCTCAATGCGCGCCAGGTCGAAATCCTCGACTGGCTGCTGGCCGGCAAGTCGAACAAAGAGATTGCACAGCTGTCGCACCTGACCGAGGGCACGGTCAAGAACCATGTGTCTACCCTGTTGTTGCTGTTCGGCGTGCGCTCGCGAGCCCAGCTCATCAGCAGTCTGAAGTGAGCCTTCCGCGCCATGCGGCCTTCGACGTGGCGATGCCCCGCATGCCTGCAATGACTGACTTGCATCCGCCCGAGCTGGCCGAGCGGGTGCTGCGCGAACAGGTGGCCGCGGTCCATGCCAACGCGCCGGCAGCCTATCTCGCGGACTTCCTCACGGCACAGTCGCTGGGCATCGGCCTGTTCGTGGCCACGTGGCGCTGGCAAGTCCTGCTGTGGATGGCACTGCACCTGGCGTTAACGCTGCGACGAGCCTATCGGCGCTACCAGCGCAGTCCTGATGCTGCCGCCCATCCCGAGTACTGGGCACGCTTCAATGCGCGCAACGTGCTGCTGCGCTCCTGTGTCTGGGGCCTGGCGCCGTGGCTGTGCGTTCCGCCGGGGCGCAACCTGGGGCTCTGGGTCATGGTCATCGTGATGATGATGGGCGGCTGCGCCGGCGGAGCGCTTTCGCTGGCGGTTCTCAAGCGCAACATTCCACGCTTCATCGTGCCCAGCATGGCGAGCCTGACCTTGGCGCTGGCCTGGCGCGGCGATAGCACGCACCTGTTCCTGGCCACCGGCTGCCTGCTGTACATGTGCGTCATGATCATGTTCGCGCTGCAGCATCATCGGCTGCTGACAGCTGCGCTGACCATGCGTTTCGAAAAGGAGGCGCTGGCCGAGCAGCTGAGCCATCAGATTGCCGCAACCCAGCGTGTCAGCGAGGAGAAGACGCGCTTTCTTGCCGCGGCGAGCCACGATCTGCGCCAGCCTCTGCACGCCATCGCATTGTTCGGAGCCGTCATTGAAAAGAAGCTCAAGGGCACCGAGGAATGGAATCACGCGGTGCGGTTGATGGATGCGGTCGGAACGCTCGGCGATTCGCTCGACATCCTGCTGGACATCTCGCGACTTGATGCTGGCGAGGTGGCGCCGCAGATTCGACCCGTGGAGCTCAATCCGCTGTTCCTCGCGCTCAACAATGTGTGCGTGGCGCAGGCGGCCGACCGGGATCTGCAACTGCGGTTGCGTGCCACGCCTTGCTGGGTGCTGAGTGATCCGCAGCTGTTGCAGCGGCTGCTGTCCAATCTCGTGGACAACGCGCTCAAGTACACGACGCGCGGCGGCGTGGTGGTGGCTGCCCGCGCACGCGGTCCGCTGGTGTGGATCGACGTATGCGATACCGGCATCGGCATCGCGGATGAGCACCTCGGCCGCATCTTCGACGAGTTCTACCAGATCGGTAATCCGGGGCGCGATCGAGCACAGGGACTGGGCATCGGCCTGTCCATCGTGCAGCGGCTCTCACGCCTGCTGGCGCACCCGCTGCAGGTGCGCTCGCGCCTGCATCACGGCAGTCGCTTTCGCCTGGTGCTTCCGGCAGTGACCGCCTCGGGTGTCGTGCCACTCGCTGCATGCCCAGGCGCTGCCTTGCCATTGCCGCAGCGCGTGCTGCTCATCGATGATGAAGCCGCGATCCGCCAGGCCGTTACCGGGCTGCTGCAGGCCCACGGCGTAACCATCGATGCAGTGGCCAGCGAGGCCGAAGCCGAGGCCGTGCTGGTGCAAGCCGCACATGGAAGTACCCCTGTCGAAGTTCTGTTGTGCGACGTGCGGCTGGCCGACGGTGCCGACGGACTTGCCGCGGCGCAGCGACTGAGCGCGCGCTTCGGCCCTGGCTTGCAGGTACTGTTGATCACCGGGGAAACCGCGCCGCAACGACAGCGGCAGATGCTCGACTCCGGGTTGCAGGTGCTACTCAAGCCGGTGGCCGCCGACAGGCTGCTGCAGGCCCTTGCATCGCTGACGCGGCACGATACGACGCACGCTTGCATGCGCTCCTGAGCATCTTTTTTTTGCTGCTCGGCGATGACCTTCGACACTAGATCGCAGGCGTTGCCGACCCTACCGTGGAGGCCTTCTCGTTCACTCCACTTGAAAAAAGGAAGGCCCATCATGAATACCACTCGTACCGTTTCCCGCGCATGGCGTGCACCTGCCGCGCTGCTGATGATGAACCTCGTGCTGGCCGCCTGCGGCGGTGGTGGGGGAGGAGGCGGCGGCTTCCCCGGCTTCGCTGTCGCTCCTGCACCTGCTCCTCAGGGAACGCAGACGCCGGCACCGACGCAGGAAGACACCGCGCCCTCCATCACGACACAGCCATCGGATACCACCATTGGCCAGGGCGTGACCGCCATGTTGAAGGTACAGGCTGTGCGTGCCACGAACTACCAGTGGCAGCGCAGCGTTGATGGCGGTGCCAACTGGACCGATGTTTCCGGCGCCACCAGCGACAGCTTCACCACAGCTGCCAATCAACTGGCCGACAGCGGCCAGCAGCTGCGCGTGCAAGTGACGGGCCCCAATGGCAGTGTGACCAGCCATGCCGCCACGCTGACGGTCAAACCCTGGATCGCCAACGTGCTGGCGACCACCGGGGTGACATACAACCGTCCCTATCAACTCGTTCTGGATGCCAGCGGCGCGAACCTCTACGTGGCCATGGGAGGCAATGGTTCGGTCTACAGGATCGACACGGCCAGCGGCAGCGGCGCGGAAGTAACGCCGGGGACGACCATGAACACGCCGTATGGCCTGGCACTGGCCGCCGACGGTACCCTGTACGTGAGCGACCAGCATCGCATCAACAAGATCGCCCCCAACGCCACAACCTACAGCACCTGGGTGGGCAGTGGCACCAGCGGGTACGCCGACAGCCCGGCCGCTGCAATGTTCAACGACCCCGCCGGCATTGCGCTGGACAGCGCAGGCAACCTGTTCGTGGCAGACCTGGAAAACAAGCGCGTGCGCAAGGTCGCAGCCGATGGCACCACGAGCACGCTCGCGGGCGACGGCACGCAGGCCTACCTCGACGGAGTCGGCACGGCCGCCCAGATGGCGCGCCCGCAGGGCCTGGCGATCAGCCGCGATGGCAGCACGCTGTACGACACGGACACCGACGGCACATGCTTGCGCAAGATCGATGTGGCCAGCGCCACAGTGAGCACGCTGCTGGGCGATTGCAACGGCAACGCTGTTTCCAATGTGGTCGACGGAACGGCCGCCACGCCGGCCAAGCTCGGCTATTCCTACGGCGTAACGGTGGATGCACATGACAACGTGTTCCTGACGCATGCCTGGGATGGCGTGGCGCGAGTGGTCACGCCTGCGGGCGAGATCAGCACACTGCGGGACAGCACCGGCGCGGCGATGAGGTTCAATTTTCCGATTGGTGTGGCGGTCGCCAGCGACGGGACCATCTACGTGGGTGCATCCAACGGCAACCAGATCTTCAAGCTCACGCTGGCGCCCTGAGCCGTTGATCTTGTCTGCCCGATGCGGCTTCGCACGCCCGCTTCGCCGCGGATCAGGTGGCCTGCCTCTTTGGCCGAGCAGATTTTGGCGCCTCGCTTCGCGCCAGCCACAGTCCGCTCGCAACGATCAATGCCCCGCCGCCCAGCGTCCATGCGTCGGGCGCGGCCTGCCAGAACACCCAGTCCAGCACAAGCGCCCAGGCCAGGGCGCTGTATTCGAAGGGGGCGATGGCGGCGGCCTGGCCGTGACGGAAGGCCTCGGCGATAGCCATCTGGCCCAGAAAGCCGCTGATGGCCAAACCCGCAAGCACCCACGTGTGTTCAGCCTGGATTGGCACCCATTGCGGCGCCGACAGCAGACCGCCGCCCACTGCCATGCCGGCCGTAGTCCAGAAGACCAGCGCGGCGCTCGATTCGGTGCGGCTGATGAGCCGGCCCAGCATGTTCGACAGCGCATAGCAGACTGCGGCCACCAGAATCGCCAGAGCACCCACCGAGAGGAAGGCACCCTGCTCGGGCCGAAGTGCGATCACGACACCGACGAAGCCCAGCCCGATCGCGATCCAGTGCCGAGGCTGGACCGACTCGCCCAGCATCGGCACGGCGATGAGCACCATCAGCATCGGAGCGATGAAAGTGAGTGTGTAGGCCTCTGCCAGGCCCAGGGTCTTCAGGCCATGGACGAAGAGCACGAGCATCGTCATGTTCAGCGCGGTGCGCAGCAGGTGCAGGCGCCAACGCAGCCGGCGGCTGAAAACGCCGGCTGCCTCGCGCCGCCAGGCGATGTACAGGCACACCAGGGGCAGAGCCGTGAGACCGCGCAGTGCCATCACCTGCACCGGCGGGTAGTGCCCGGCCAGGTTCTTGAGCAGCGCGTCCATGCAGGCAAAGAAGGCGCAAGCCAACAGCATCGCGGCGATGCCGCGCAGGGTTCCGGTCGAGTGCATGGTCGGGTTGTCTCGCGGCAGTGGCCGGGGAGGGGACTTGTTCTTGACCGCCTAGCATAGGCGCTGCGAACGTCTGGTCCTGGCCGTTCTGAGCCGCTCAGTCAAGCATAGAAGGAGTAACCGGCTGACGCCAGGCAGCCGACGCATAGGACGCCGAAGAGCCAGACAGACTGGCTGAGGTCGCCGATGCCGCGGGTGGCGTTGTACTGCTTTCGCTTTTGTTGTTCTGCGAGCGAGACATGGGCGACGTCCTCATCCCAACCCTTTGCGGTCAGAGAGTAAGGAACATCCTTCGCCAGCGTCGAAAGGCGCGCGGCGTCATAGGCGAGATATCCAAAGACGGCAGCTGCGGTGAGCATTACCCAGGGGAAAATCATGCTCCAGGTTGTCCGTGAAGCGTGAAGAAAACCCCATCGGGTGTCGGCAGCGACAGTCCGGTCATGGCCGGTTGCGGAAACATTGGCATGCCACAGGCCCTGGATGTCATTGGCCACTATCGAACACAGATTTGAGAAATTCGCCAACATCAAGCGGCGATTGCTCGCGTCCCAGCGCATCGCCACCAAGCATCACACCATAGCTGAGACAGCGCTTGGATTCTGCTGTGGCCTCCGTACCCGACAGCGTTTTCTCATCTTTGCGCATCGTGAATTTGTTTGTATCCAGATCATAGGCGCCATGGCATTCGCGTGCGCTTGTTGCTGACTTGACGACATGGAGTCGTGTCGGCCTGTCAAATCCGTGATAAGCATCGGGGTAAGTTTTCAGCGTGACCTGTGCGCCTTGCTTGCGTAAATCGTTGGCGTACGTCACGCACGGCGCTGGCGGCGTGTAGTTGTCCTTGCCGCCAAGTAGCATCAGTATCGGAGCGCCATCCAGATGCGCCGATGTGTAATGTATGCCGCAGCCGGGATAGAAGGCTATATGTGCGGCAAAGTGCAGATCGTCTTCGATCAGGGCGCGGCGAAACGGCTCCTGTGCAGAATAAAGCGCTGCAATCCCTCCGCGCGAGAAACCCATCACACCGATTTTTCTTTTGTCGATACGTGGATCGGCCGCCAATAGGCGTAGAGCAAAGTAGGCGTCTGCCACACCTGCCGTCATCGATAGCTGAGTTTGGTCAGCTTCGGTATTGGTGACGCCTCGGCCCGTAAAACTATCGACGACGAAACTGGCAAATCCCATCGAGTTCAAGCGTTGCGCCCAGACCATCTCGCCTGAATTAACACCGCTGCTTCCGTGCAGGATGACCACCGCCGGAACGGCAGAGTTCATCGCTTCAGGAAACGCCAATCGCCCGGTGATTGAGACCTTCTTGTCAACGGTGCGCTCCACAAAATCCTTGACGCGTTCAGGCGTGACAGTCTCAAAGACGATGGTGCTGCCATGGCCATCGTCACGGGGAGACCCGGGCATTGTTGAAGCTGCGCATGCGCTTCCAATGCTGACCATGCACATGGCAATAGCAATGAAAATTCTTCTACAAGTGCTCATGTTTTTGTGATGGTGTGGATGTACCAATTTCCGCTCCTGTGCCATTCTCCTCCCTACTCGCTAACCGGCAATGATCTGCGAACGCCAGCTACACGATAGTTATTTGCGAGCGTCGCTCGTCAGGATTCTTCATGGCGAGCCTTGCGATGACTGTGGGTCGGCAGCACCGCTCCGGTAGCCTCTTGCCCCAACTATTAGTCATAAGCCATTCAAGCCTTTCCCAAAAATATGGACGACTGGCTGGCAGGCCTGACTGGTCCTGGCCGAAATTTGCCATCGACTCGAGAGCAGCGCTGCGATGCAGCGACACTGAAACGGCGCGGCCTTGGTGAGGTCCCCGGACCAGAAGACGTCGCAAAGCCCACCCCAGGTCAGTTCGATATGCCGCCAAGAAATGTCAGGTCTTGTTGTCAGCCCGGCTCTGCTTCAGCCGGCGAATCTCGGCGAGCTGGAACCTGAAGGCATCGACCGCTTCCTTGGCCTTGGGCTCCCAGGTGTCGGTCTTCATGTGCGCGAGAACCGCCTCCAGCGCATCACCGAGTTGTCCAATCTGCCGTCCGTAGCTTCCGACGTCATCCAGAATCTGCTGCTCCAGAGCAGGGTCTGACGACTTGCCCATATTGATGTTGATGAACCCAAGCTGCCCATTGGCGATCTTGGTAAACCAAGTCCAGGGATTGATTTCCTGGCGCACATTGCCAGAGAGCGGCAAGTAAAAGTTCGGCATCGGAGACCTCCTGCGCAACGCGACTGGCTGCGGCGATGAGGTCAAGCAAGAAGCTCGCCGAGCCACTTCCGGTCCTGCCATGGGCTCGCGCATTGGGCCCCCTTGCTTCCAGTCGGGTCGCTACAGCGCGTGTTCCCGCAGGAACCGGTCCAACTGATGGCTGTTCGCCAGCCCCAGCTTGGCGAACACATGCGCGCGGTGGGTTTCCACGGTGCGCTGCTCCAGCGGCGCGAGCTCCTGCGCGATCTGCTTGTTGGGCTTGCCCTCGGCCACCAGCCGGGCCACCTGCATCTCGCGCGGCGTCAGCTTGTCCCACAGTGCCTGCGCGGCCTGGCGGGCCTGCCGGCGCGCGGCGATCTCGCCGGCTTGCTTCAAGGCTTTGGCGATGCTGTCGAGCAGGCGCTCGTCGTTGCAGGGCTTTTCGAGCCAGCCGAAGGCGCCGTTCTGCACGGCCTCGACGGCCATCGGTATGTCGCCGTGGCCGGACAGGAAGATCACCACCAGCGGGCTGTCTTGTGCGCGCAGCGCATCGAACACCTGCAGGCCACTCACGCCTTCCATGCGCAGGTCCAGGATCACGCAGCCCGCGCGCTGCAAATCGGCGCCGGCCAAGAAGGCCTCGCCCGAGGCAAAGGTCTGCACCGCGTAGCCGCGCGACAGCAGCAGCAGGCCCAGCGAGCGGCGCACGGCCTCGTCGTCGTCCACCACGCACAGGTTGTTGGCAAGAGCGCTCATGGCGTTCATGGGGGTGTGATTTCCAGTTCGAGGGTGAAAACTGTGCCACCGCCGGCCCGGTTGGCAAAGGACAGCCGGCCGCGATGGGCCTCGACGATGGTGCGGCAGATGTTCAGCCCCAGCCCCAGCCCGCCGGTCTTGGTGGTGAAGAAGGGCGCGAACACCTGCTCGGCCAGCGCGGCGTCGATGCCCGGCCCGCGGTCGGCCACGCGGATGTGCATGCGCCCTTCCTGCACCTCGGCCTCGATCTCCACGAGCCGCTGTTCCGGCGGCGTGGCCTGCATGGCGTGCAGGCTGTTGGACAGCAGGTTCAGCAGCACCTGTTCGAGCAGTACGCGGTCGCCGCGCACCTCGGGCAGCCCTGCCGGTATGTGAACCTCGGCGCGCGCCTGGCGCATGCGCATCTCGCCCTGCAGCAGCGCCAGCGCGTTGCTGACCAGCGCCGCCACGGCGCAGTCTTCGGTGCCTGCGGTGCGCTGGCGCACGAAGCCGCGGATGCGCCGCACGATCTCGGCGCTGCGCTGGGCCTGGGCCATGGTCTCGTCGAGGCTGCTGACCAGCAGCGACTGGTTGCCCTGCTCTGCAAAAGCCTTGGCAGCGCTCGCGAAATTGCTCAGCGCCATCAGCGGCTGGTTCAGCTCGTGGGCCAGCGTGGAGGCCATCTCGCCGAGGCTGGCCAGGCGCTGGGCGTGCTGCAGCTGCTCGTCGTTCTGGCGCTGGCGCAGTTCGGCGCGCTTCTGCTCGGTGATGTCCACCACCGAGCTCATCCAGCCGCTGTGCTTGCCGTCGGCGTCGATCAGCGCGGCGGTGTAGACCATGGTGATCACCTCGTGCCCGTCGCGGTGCCGCAGGCGCGACTCGAAGCCCGCATGTGCGGGCTCGCCGCTCATCATGGCGTCGTAGTGGCGCCAGTGCAGTGTCACGTCGTCAGGGTGCCAGTACGGGTAGGGCGGCAGCCGGCCGAGCAGTTCGTCGGCGCCGTAGCCGGTCATCTCGCAGAAGGCCAGGTTGACGTAGATGATGCGGCCGTCGAGGTCGCGTGCGCGCATGCCCACCAGCAGCGAATCTTCCATCGCCTTGCGGAAGGCGTGGGCCTCGTCGAGTTCGTGGGTGCGCTCGCGCACGCGCAGCTCCAGGTCGCGCCGCGCATCGCGCTGCTCCGCGAAGCGGCGTTCGCGCAGCTGCCAGTACAGGCCGCCCAGCAGCAGCAGGCTGGCACACAGCAGGCCCAGCATCCAGGCGCGTTCGCGCGCGCGAGTGACTTCGGCATGGTCGGCCATCACCGTCAGCGTCCAGCCGAGATCGGGCAGCGGCTCGTCCACCGCCAGGAAGCGGCGCGGCTGGCCGCCGAGGTCGGTGCGCACGAGGTAGCCGGGCCCGCCTTCGTCGCGATCGACCTTCCACGGCAGCGCCGGAAAGTTCGTGCGCGCGCCGTACTGCTGGTCGCGCCGCATGCCTTCGATCTCGGCGGCGCCCAGGACTCGCGTGGCCTGGTACATCCATGACTGCACCGAACTCAGGAACACGATGCCGCGCGCGTCGGTCAGCAAGATGGGGTCGCGCGCGAAGGTCCAGGCATCCTGCAACTGGCGCAGGCTGACCTTGACCGTCACCACGCCCAGCACCGCGCCGCCGTCCGGCCGCACCGGTGCCGAAATGAAGAGCCCCGGCTCGCCGGTCGTCTGGCCCACACCGTAGAACAAGCCGTTGCGTCCCGCGCGGGCGTCGATGAAGTAGGGCCGGTTGGCATACGACTCGCCGACGAAGGTCTGCGGCGTTGCCCAGTTGCTGGCCGCCAGCGTGAGGCCCTGCAGGTCGATCAGGTAGAGCGCATCAGAGCCCGCCTGGCGGTTCACTTCCTCGATGTAGCGGTTGGCGCGCTGCTTCACCGCCGAGTCTTGCGGATGGGCCAGCGCGGCCAGCACATCCGGATGCAGGCTTGCCGTGAACGGGAGGTAGCTGTACTTGCCGGCGGCATCGCGCAGGCCCAGCACGTGGACTTCCATGGCGCGGCGGATCGAGTCGGCCTGGAAGTTAGCTTCGCGGCTCGCGGCCCATTGGGCTGCGAGGCCGATCAGCAGCAGCGCCAGTGCGAGTACGGCCGCCCATGCGGCTGCCGCGCGGTAGCGGCGGCGCGGGCGGGTTGGGGGTGGCGCAGGAGCGGGCGTGATTGGCGGCATGAGAGACAGGGGCCGACCGGCGCGGCGATCAGAATTTTGCCCTGATCGCCGGCAGGCCCCCTCGAATGCCGCTGGCTCGGGGCTCAGGCCGCCACGGGCTGCGCCTGCTGCGGGGCGCGTGCACGGGAAGCAGGCGCCGTGTCCAGTTGCTTCACCAGCACACCCCACCGCACACGCGCCGACACCACGCTCTCTTCCTTCACATGCCCGAAGCCGCGGATCTGCTCGGGTAGCCGTGCCAGCGACAGCGCGGTGTCGAAGTCGATGCAATCGAAACGCGCAAGCACGTCCTCGACCGTCGCGCGGTAGTCCTCGATCAGCTGCCGCTCCATGCGGCGCTCGGCGGTACGGCCAAACGGGTCGAGCGCCGTGCCGCGCAGGCCGCGCAACTTCGCGAGCAGGCGGAACGCGCTCATCATCCACGGCCCGAAGCTCGTCTTCACCGCGCGGCCCTCGGCATCGCGGCGGCCCAGCACCGGCGGGGCGAGGTGGAAGCGCAGCACCGGCTTGCCTTCGAACTGCTCCTCCAGCTTTTCCATGAAGCGCTTGTCGGTGTAGAGCCGCGCGACCTCGTATTCGTCCTTGTAGGCCATCAGCTTGAAGAGACCCGATGCGACGGCCTTCGCCAGCTGCGTGCTGCCGCGCTCGCGCTGTTCGACCACGCGCACGCGCTCCACCAGCTCGGCATAGCGCTGCGCATACGCCGCGTTCTGGTACGCCGTGAGGAATGCGGTGCGGTCCGCCACCAGCGCCTCGAAGCTCTGCGGCCGCTGCAGCGCCACCACCTTCGAAGGCGCGGCTTCACGCGTTACTGCGGCAAGATCCAGCGCCGCCTTGCGACCCCAGCGGAACGCAGCCTGGTTCGCCTTCACGGCTACGCCGTTGATCTCGATGGCCTTGTTCAATGCCTCGGCGGACAGCGGCACAAAGCCCTTCTGGAACGCAAAGCCCAGCAGGAACAGGTTTGCCGCAATCGCATCGCCCATGAGCCGCGTTGCAAGCTGCGTCGCATCGATGAAGTCCGCGCGGCCTTCGACCGATTCCTCGATCAGAGCGCGCACCTGCGCGGCCGGAAACTCCCAGTCGGGTTGCTGCGCGAAATGCCCCGTCGGCTGCTCGAAGGTGTTGACCAGCGCATAGGTGCGCCCCGGCCGCATGCGCGCGATGGCATCGGGCGCGCCGGCCGTGAGCATGTCGCAGCCCAGGATCAGGTCGGCCTCGCCGGTAGGAATGCGCTGCGCCTTCAGTTGCGCCGCGTCGCGCGCGATGCGCACGTGCGACGTTACCGAGCCGTTCTTCTGCGACATGCCCGTCATGTCGAGCACGCTCACGCCCTTGCCCTCGAGGTGCGCCGCCATGCCGATCAGTGCGCCGATGGTGATGACGCCCGTACCGCCGATGCCGGTGATCAGGATGTTGTGCATGCCTTCGAGCGCGAGCGGTGCCGGATCGGGCAGGGCGGCTTCTTCCGACGGAGCCTTTGCCGCCACCGGCGCCTGCTTGCGCGGCTTCACGCCTTCCACCGTCACGAAGCTCGGGCAGAAACCCTTGATGCACGACTCGTCGGCATTGCACGCGCTCTGGTCCACGCTGCGCTTCAGGCCCAGGTCGGTCTGCTTGGGCAGCAGCGCGGTGCAGTTCGACTGCTCGCCGCAGTCGCCGCAGCCTTCGCACACAGCATCGTTGATGAACACGCGCCGCGCGGCCTGCGGAAACTCGCCCTTCTTGCGGCGGCGGCGCTTCTCGGCTGCGCACACCTGGTCGTAGATGAGCACCGACACGCCCTCGAACTCGCGCAGCTCGCGCTGCACCGCGTCCATGTCGTCGCGGTGGTGCACGGTGAGCACGAAGCCGTCGCGCTCCGGCGGCAGCACGCTGCGGTCGGCCCAGCGCGTCGGGTTTTCGGCCACCAGCGCAAGGCGCTTCACGCCTTCGGCCGCCATCTGGTGCGCGATGCGCGGCACGGTGATGGGCCCGTCGACCGGCTGCCCACCCGTCATCGCGACCGCGTCGTTGTAGAGGATCTTGTAGGTGATGCTCACGCCAGCAGCCACCGCCGCGCGGATGGCGAGCGAGCCCGAGTGGTAGTACGTGCCGTCGCCGAGGTTCGCGAACACGTGCTTGCGCTTGGAGAACCACGCCTGCCCCAGCCATGGGGCACCTTCGCCGCCCATGTGCGTGGTCGTCTTGTTGTGCTCGGGGTAGATGGCCGTTGCCATCACGTGGCAGCCGATGCCCGCGAGCGCGAGGCTGCCTTCGGGCACCTTGGTCGAGGTGTTGTGCGGGCAGCCCGAGCAGTACCAGGCTGGCCGCGAGGGCGTGGCCACGGCCTTGCCCAGCACCACGTCCTTCGCGTCAAGAATGGCGAGCCGCATGCGGATGCGGTCGCTGGTGTGAAAGCGCGCCACGCGCCCTGCGATCACGCGCGCGATCTGCGCCACCGAGAAGTCGGCCGTTGCCGGCAACAGCCAGCGGCCACGCGGATGCACCCACTCGCCCTGTTCGTCGAACTTGCCGATCACGCGCGGGCGCACGTTTTCGCGCCAGTTGTAGAGATGCTCCTTGAGCTGGTACTCGACGATCTGGCGCTTTTCTTCCACCACCAGGATTTCTTCGAGCCCGTCGGCAAACTCGCGGATCGAGTCGGGCTCCAGCGGCCACGGCATCGATACCTTGAAGAGGCGAATGCCGATGCGCGCGGCCTCGTCTGCATCGATGCCGAGTTCTTCCAGCGCTTCGAGCACATCGCGGTACGACTTGCCCGAGGCCACGATGCCCAGCCGCGCCTTGGGCGAGTCGATGGTCACGCGGTTCAGCCGGTTGGCGCGCGCATAGGCGATGGCGGCGTAGATCTTGTAGTCCTGCATCAGCGCTTCCTGCTTGCGCGCCTGCACGCCGAGCGTGTCGGTCGACAGGCGCGCGTGCACGCCGCCGGGCGGGAACACGAAGTCCGAAGGCAGCCGCGTGTGCACGTCGAGCGCGCCGGCCGGTATGGAGCCGGAAGATTCGACCGTGTCGGCCAGCGCCTTGAAGCCCACCGGCAGCCCTGCGAAGCGCGACATCGCAAAGCCGTGCAGGCCCAGCTCGATGTATTCCTCCACGCTCTGCGGATAGAGCATCGGGATCATCGAGGCGGCGAACAGGTGGTCGCTCTGGTTGGGCAGCGTGGAAGAAGACGCGCCGTGGTCGTCGCCCGCCACCAGCAGGATGCCGCCGTTGGGTGAGGTGCCCGCATGGCTCATGTGCTTGAACACGTCGCCGCATCGGTCCACGCCGGGTGCCTTGCCGTACCACATGGCAAAGACGCCATCGACCGTGCTTTCGCCGGTCAGGTGCACCTGCTGCGTGCCCCAGACGGCGGTGGCGGCCAGCTCCTCGTTCACGCCGGGCAAGAACTTGACTGCGTTGGCTTCGAGCTGCGGCTGCGCCTTCCACAGCGCTTCGTCCAGGCCGCCGAGCGGCGAGCCGCGGTAGCCCGAAACAAAGCCCGCGGTGTTCAGCCCCGCCTTCTGGTCGCGCCATTTCTGCACGAGCATGAGGCGCACCAGCGCCTGGATGCCGCTGAGGTAGATCCGGCCTTCGGTGGCCGTGTATTTGTCGTCCAGCGCAACGCTGGCCAGTTCGTGGGATGCCATGACTGAAAAAGACTCCGGGTAGGACTCGTTGAAATGCGGGCGTGGCCCCGGTAGAGGGCCGGCTCGCGAGATGCCTCGCCGGGGTAGACGGCGAGGCAGCAACGATTCTTCCGCCTTGTCTTCTGAAAGTGCTTCTTCGTTTTGGCAAAGCGCGACGCTTTACGGAAGATCTGTCTTTTGCGGGTGCGATCGACCGAAAGGATTTCGGCAGGCTCGAACCGTCCCGCTGGCCCGACAATGGCGACCCCCGCAGCACGACGAGAACCCGATGAGACCCGACCTCGATTCGCTGGCGCTTTTCCTGCGCGCCATTGAGCACGGCAGCCTGTCGAAGGCCGCCGCCGAGAGCCACATGGTGCTGTCGGCCGCGAGCCGCCGCCTGTCCATTCTCGAAGGCCACCTGGGCGTTGCGCTGCTGAACCGCACCTCGAAGGGCGTGACGCCCACCGGTGCCGGAGAGTCGCTCGCCATGCATGCGCGCCAGATCCTGCGCGACGTAGACCGCATGCGGGCCGACCTGTCCGACTACGCACAGGGCGCCACCGGCCGCGTGCGGCTGCATGCCAATGCCTCGGCCATGGGCCAGTTCTTGCCGGACGACGTGGCGAGCTTTCGCCAGCGCTACCCCGAGATCCGCGTGAGCGTGGAAGAGCACCGCAGCGTCTACATCGTGCAGGCCATCCGCGACCGGCAGGCCGACGTGGGCGTCATCACCAGCGAGGCGGCCGACCCGGCGCTCAACTTCATTCCCTACCGAACCGACCGCCTGGTGGCCATCGTGCGGCAGAAGCATCCGTGGCGCGGGCGCGAGGTGTCGTTCGAAGAACTGCTCGACTTCGATTTCGTGGGGCTGGAAGACGACTCCGCCATCTCCCGCACGATGGAAGACGCCGCCATGAGCGCGCGCAAGGTGCTGAAGCTGCGTGTGCGAGTGAAGAGCTTCGAGGCGGTGTGCCGGATGATCGAAGCGGGAATGGGCGTGGGCATCCTGCCCGAGGGGGCTGCGGTGACTTATCGCAAGGAGATGAAGCTGCGCTTTATCAACCTCACCGATGCTTGGGCTTCACGCCGGATGTATCTGTGCACGCGGCAGGAGGCATTGAGTTTTCCGCAGCGTCGGCTTGTCGATCATTTGCTGGCGCGGGGGATGCCTTAGAGATCGGGATCGGGTTCATTCAGGGCGACGCTCACGCCGACGGGGTACCTTGCTCCGCGAATGTCCCCCGGCCTTCGGCCTCCTCCTTTATTTCGCTGCGCAAGGCACCCCATCGGCGTGATCGTTCAGAGCGGCAGCGGAAGCTGCATTTGTTGGCGGTCGCCGAGACTTCATGTCGCATGTAGCGGCTATTTCGCCGGGTTCTTCTCTAGAGTGGATGCCCCTGTCACTCGATACCCCAACAAGGGGAGAAGAAAGGCGCAACACACACAACCACCGAGATGTTTGAAGGCTGCTTGCCTCGCGGCAGGTCGTCGGTGCGAAAGCAGCGATGCAGATGCGAGGTATCAAAAGGCGACGGCCGAGGTGTTACGAGCACCCCAGCCGTCTAACCAAGTTCGTGCAACTACCTTGGAAGGAACCGCACAAAAATGGCTACCAAGACTATAGCCCGGCCTCGCACGCAGGTCGCTTCCGAAGACAACGCCCAAGACCCGGCGGATCTTCTCGAAAACACCCTCTCTCAGCTTGAAGCTCTCCTGTGGGTCTGCCACGGGGAAGACATCGACTGGTGCAGCGGGGATGGGCCTCGACGACTGGACAACCTGCTTTGGCTTGCGGCTGAATTGGCTCGCGAGGCGGGGGAGCTGTTTCAGCTGAGCGAGAAGGCGCGGCGCGGAGCGCCTGAGATCGGCAGTTAGCGGCTGGTCCCGCCTGGCGAACGGGTTCTTTGGGGTACGACGGCTGAAGCCTTCGTGATGGAGGGAATTCGGTTTGGTTGAGGCTGCTTGTGGATAGGCCTCGGTATCAGCCATGCGCTCCATGCTGATCGTCTACAGACAATGCGAGCATCCGCTTTGCAGGGCGGAAGCGGACTGTCGCTGCTCGAGGCTAGACTTCCGAGTCCGGCCAGTAGCAGTCGGTCGGCCGCGCCTCAGAATTCGTGGGATAGCGGACGTTCGCGGCGCGCGCGCAACGACTTCTTGTAGATTGTGTTGAAGCGCGTGCACACCCAGCGCGGCGCGACAAGAATTGGCGCCAGCATCGACCAGAACCTGAACTAATTGAGGAAGCATTGCTTGAGCTACGTTCTGGAACCCGAAATTGCAGGTGGGTGGGGACCTGGTACAGACGCCGACACCTCCGTTCACCCTCCGTTGGTGCGACGGCTTGTTTACCAGTTCGAGGATTGGTTAGGGGATGACCTGCTCGAAACCTTTCCTTGCTTCGTTGTGACCACCAGGCTCGCTGAGGCAATCCGGAAATCACAGCTGACTGGCTACTCGCTGGAGCCAATCGCCATCACGACGTCAGAACAGTTCGTGGAGCGAAACCCGCGATGCACCCTGCCAGATTTCCATATCCTTCGGGCGCAGGGCGAAGGGGGCGATTTTTGGATAGGCGAAGACTACCGGCTTGTCGTCTCCGACGAGGCGTTCGACCTCCTTGGCAACTTCTCGCTCAAGCACTGCATGGTTGACAAGCTACCTCCCGACGTCAAATGACGGCCAGTAGCCGACCTTCACCGCCTCGGTCTACCTTCCACCCCAACTCGCCAATCACAGAAACATGACAGTCGCGATGTCACCGCTGTGGATCA